>CANRGU010000006.1 GCA_947630255.1 uncultured Clostridia bacterium
TGCGCTTAAATCCCACCAAGCATTTGAGCCTTTTTCTTTAAATATTTTCTTTAATTTTTCTATTGATTCTTCTGTTACATATTCTTTTCCACACTCTTTGCAATAGTATATTGGAAGTGGTACTCCCCAAGTACGTTGTCTTGATATACACCAGTCTGCTCTTTCTTTTATCATGTTAGAAATTCGGTCTGCTCCCCAAGAAGGAATCCATTTTACACTTTCAGCAGCTTTTACTGCTTCATCTTTAAATTTATCTACACTACAGAACCATTGCTCTGTTGCTCTAAATATAATTGGATTCTTGCATCTCCAACAGTGTGGATATGAGTGATTTAATTTTTGTTTATGCAATAAATATTTATTTTCTTCAAGCCACTCTATAATTTTATCATTAGATTCATCATATTTTAGTCCTGCAAATATTCCTGCACCTTCTGTTTGGAAGCCTTTTCCATCAACAGTAACTACAACTTCTAATCCGTTTTTAATTCCACACAAATAGTCTTCTTTACCATAACCTGGTGCTGTATGAACCGCTCCTGTACCTGTTCCTAAATCTACAACAATTGTATCATCACTGCCAAGAACAACTCTTGACATCCTATCTAAAAATGGATGCTTGCAAAGTACTCCCTCCAATTCATAACCTGGTAAAGTTTGAATTGTTTCATATTTTTCTATTCCAGCTTCACGCATTACATTATCTACTAATTCAGTAGCAATAATTAATTTTTCATTTTCAGTTTTCACTATTGAATATTCAAATTCTCCACCTATTGTAATTCCAACATTACCTGGAAGTGTCCAAGGAGTTGTAGTCCATATTACAAAATATGTGTTTTCTTTATCAAATTTACCTTTGCTATCAGCTACTTCAAATTTAACATATATAGACATTGTATCAACATCTTGATATTCTATTTCTGCTTCTGCAAGTGCTGTTTCACAGTCAGTACACCAATATACTGGTTTTAATCCTTTATACAAATATCCCTTTTTATACATATCATAAAATACACCAAGCTGTCTTGCTTCTAGTCGTGGTTCATAAGTAATATATGGCTCTTTCCAGTCTCCTAAAACACCAACTCTTTTGAAACCTTCAATTTGTTTATCTTTATAATTTTTGGTAAATTCTAAACATGTATCTCTGAATTGTGATACAGGAATTTTATCTCTATCTAAACCTAATTTTTCAATTGCCTTTTTTTCTGTTGGCATACCATGTGTATCAAATCCTGGTATAAATGGAGTATAATATCCTTTTAGTGCTTTATATCTTACAATAGTATCTTTTAATATTTTATTTAATGCATGACCTATATGGATTTCTCCATTTGCATATGGAGGTCCGTCATGTAATACAAAATGTTCGTGTCCTTCATTTTTCTTTAATATTTTTTCATACAAATCATTTTCAAATATTTCTTTTTCAATTTCTGGCTCTCTTTCTGGCAAGTTTGCTCTCATTGGAAAATCTGTCTTTGGTAAATTAAGAGTTTTTCCGTAATCCTTTTTTTCTTCACACATATTTATTCCTCCCTTTTTTCTTTTTTGCCCTAAATCAAGACTGAATCGATATTTTTATCTTTCTTCTTTTTCCTCTCTTTTATGAGTTTCTTTTATATTTATCCTTTCAAGCTCTTTTAATATCGCGTCAATATTTTCTATATTATAATTTTCTTTATTCTCTTCATAAAATTCAAGAATAATTTCTTTTGCTATTTCATTTTTATTTGATTTTGTACCTTCCGAAATTAATTGAAGTTGACTATATAATTTTTCTATTAAAACTTCTAAATATCTCTTTTTTTCTTCTTCAATCATATTATTCCTCATCTTTCTCTTCTGGTACTTTCTCTATACTTACAACTTTGCCTTCATTTGTTCTCATTAGTGTAACGCCCTGGGTAGATCTTCCAAGAATGCTTATATCTGCTGCGCTAATTCTTATTATTGTGCCTGTGTCTGTAATTAACATTACATCATCAGAATCAACAACGATTCTAATTCCAACTATATCACCAGTTTTTGGTGTTATTTTATATGTAATTACTCCCTTTCCACCTCTTGTTTGAACTCTATATTCGTCTACTTCTGTTCTTTTTCCAAATCCATTTTCTGTTATTGCAAGAAGTGTTGCTGTGCTTCCAGAAATTATTGATTCCATTCCTATAACGTAGTCATCTTTGTTTAATCTTATGCCTATAACTCCTTGAGATGTTCTTCCCATAGGTCTTACATCTTTTTCATCAAATGTAATTGCAAGTCCTTTTCTTGTAACTAAAACAATATTATCTTCTCCATCTGTTAATCTAACATCTATTAGTTCGTCTTCATCTTTTAATGTTATTGATAATAATCCTGTTTTTCTCGCAGAGTTATATTCAGAAAGTGCTGTTTTCTTGATAATACCATTTTTTGTAGAGAATAATAGATATTTTCCTTCTGCAAAATTTTGAATTGGAATTACAGCTGAAATTTTTTCTCCTGCATCTAGGCTTAATAGATTTACTATAGCTGTACCTCTTGCTGTTCTTCCTGCTTCTGGAACTTCATATCCTCTTAATCTATATAGTTTTCCCTTATTGCTAAAGAATAATATCGTGTCATGAGTAGAAGCTGTAAATATTTGTTTTACAAAATCTTCTTCTCTTGTTGCGATTCCTGTAATTCCTTTTCCTCCTCTTTTTTGGCTTTTATATGTATTAATTGGCATTCTTTTAATATATCCAAAGTGGGTTAATGCAATTACTGATTGT
The DNA here is from genome assembly GCA_947630255.1 of uncultured Clostridia bacterium. Taxonomy (GTDB): domain Bacteria; phylum Bacillota; class Clostridia; order TANB77; family CAG-508; genus CAG-452. Next base: position 2,763 of record CANRGU010000006.1, read on the forward strand.
TCCTCTTTTATTAAATCTTCAACGTCAAATTCGCCTTCTGCTGCAATTATTTTTGTTTGTCTCTCGTCTCCGAATTTTTCTTTTATTTCTAATAATTCATCTTTAATTATTCCATAAACTAAAGTTTCGCTTGATAAAATTTCTTTTAAATGTGCAATTAATTCCATTAATTGTCTATATTCTTCTTCTATTTTTTCTCTTTGCAAACCTGATAATGTTTTTAATCTCATATCAAGAATTGCTTGTGCTTGTATTTCTGAAAGCCCAAATCTTTCCATTAATCTTTCTTTTGCATCGTCATATGCTGCTCTAATGATTGCAATTACTTCATCAATATTATCTAATGCAATTTTTAATCCTTCTAATATATGAGCTCTTGCTTCTGCTTTATCAAGTTCAAATTTTGTTCTTCTTAAAACTACTACCTTTCTGTGTTCAATATAATGGTCTAAGCATTGTCTTAATGTTAATATTTCAGGTTTTCCATCTACTAATGCAAGCATTATTATTCCAAAAGTATCTTGCATTTGTGTATTTTTATATAACTGATTTAAAACTACTTGTGGATTTGCATCCCTTTTTAGTTCTATTACTATTCTTACTTTTTCTTCTCTATCTGATTCATCTCTAATTGCTGATATTCCTTCAATTCTTTTTTCTTTTACTAAATCTGCAATGTGTTCTATTAATTTTGCTTTATTTACTTGATATGGAAGTGATGAAACTATTATTCTTTGTTTATTTCCACTCATTTCTTCTATTTCTGCTTCTGCTCTTAAAGTAATTTTACCTCTACCAGTAGTATATGCCTCTCTAATTCCTTCTCTACCTAAAATTGTTGCTCCTGTTGGAAAATCAGGTCCTTTTATAACTGTCATTAGGTCTTCATCTGTAACCTCATCTTCATCTATTATTTTTATTATTCCATCTATAAGTTCTCCTAAATTGTGTGGTGGAATATTAGTAGCCATACCAACGGCAATTCCAGAAGAACCATTTGCAAGAAGTGCTGGTATTTTTGCAGGCAATACGACTGGTTCTTGAAGTCTATCATCAAAGTTTGGCATAAAATCTACTGTGTCTTTTTCTATATCTGTAAGCATATTTAAAGCTATTTTAGACATTCTTGCTTCTGTATAACGGTATGCAGCTGGTGGGTCACCATCAACAGAACCAAAGTTTCCATGACCATCTATCATCATATATCTCATAGAAAAATCTTGAGCCATTCTTACTAATGCATCATATACAGATGCATCACCATGTGGATGGTATCTACCAAGAACGTCACCAACAGTTGTAGCACATTTTCTATAAGGTTTGTCCGGTGTAAAACCATCTTCATGCATTGTATATAAAATTCTTCTATGTACTGGTTTCATACCATCTCTAACATCTGGAAGAGCACGCGCTACTATAACACTCATAGCATAATCTATATATGCAGTTCTCATTTCATTTTCAATATCTCTTTGTATAATATTTTCTTCTGCCTTATCCATTATTTAACCCTCTTTTCATCTATTTTTTCATCTTTTCATATTATATATTAACAATTTTAAATATGCAAGAAAAAAGTGCAAAAAAACTTAGGGAAATATACATTTAAGATAAATTTCATACACAAAAAAAGCTGCTTGCACAGCTTTTTTGTTATTTGGATTATTTTCCATTTTTCCAGATTTCTTCGCCTGATAAGTCTATATCCTCATTCCAAACAATTCCATATCCACCAATATCTACTTTTACTTTATTAAATAATTCTATCTTTTCTAAATCTTTAAATACTTTAAATTTTTGTATTAGTACTTTCATGTCATATTCTTTAATTATTCCGTTTTTAAATGTAGCTTCTATAATATAGTTTTCTTTAGGCTTAACAGATATAATTGTATGAAACTCCATTATTATCTCTCCTTATCAGTTTAATGGTTTTATTTTTCTAAATTTTTGTGTATTCCATATTTCTTTTATCTCATCTTTATGAAGATATATCCATTCTTTAACTAATCTTAAGGCTCTAATAGGTAATTCACCGTCTATTATTTCTAAAGTTTGTATATCTATTACTGCAACTCTTTTATTATAAAATGCATGTATATGTGGCGGATTATGTTCATTTGCTAAAAAATACATTTTTATGCTTATTCCATAAAATCTTGAAATTTCTGGCATATTTTTCCTTCTTTCCTATTATATTTCTTTTTTTATTTTTTTTCAATACTTAAATTAATTTATTTGCGAGCTCTAGTTCTTCTTTGGAAAGATTAAAATCGCCACCTTTATTTTTTATTAATTCATGTAAATTTTCTAGTTGTCTTGTTTTCGTTAAAACATTTTCTAATGGTATAACGTTTTGCAATTCTTTTTCTATTTTCTTATACTGCTTTTCCATATTATTAAAGTCTTGATTTTGATAATATGTAGTCCAATTTGATATGTATTTATCTATTTTTTCTATTGATTCTATTTGTGATGTCATATTATTTTCAATATTGTTATTTACAGTATTTAATATAGTATCTTTTCCTTTTTCTATGATATTTGCTGTATTTTTATTTATTAATTTATTTTCTTTTGCTTTATTTATTCCCCAATCTAAAACATCAGAAATTGAATCTATAAGTCCACCTTTTTTTATAACATCTTTTACTTGTGACATGTTATCAAATTTTCCTGTGAATATTCCGTAGCACACTTTTTCCCATATCAACTACATTATCAATTGCTGTTTTTATTCCAGCAACAAATCCATCTGAAACTATACTATCCTTTATTTCTATTACTCCATCCTCTATTACGTCAGGAAGAATTGCTTTTAGTCCAAGATCTATTCCTCCATTAATTACTTTTCCTAATGTAGTTTCTAAGAATCCTTTTTGTTCTTCGTATGTAACATTATTTGAATTATTATTTTCTAAATTAATATTATTTGCAATTGCCAATTCATTACTCATTTATTTTCCTCCTTTAAAATTTTTATAAATTAAATTGTTTTATTATTTTTTCAAATTGTTTTTTTATTTTTTTATCAATTATTTTTAAGTTATTATTAATTATTAAATTAAAATTATTACTTAATGTAATCTTTCCTAAAATATTAAAATCAGAATATAAAGTTTTTAATATTTTATTATCTATAGAATTACTATTTACTTTATTGAATAAAATGTTTATTTTTTCTTTTTTTATTTTCCATTTATTAATATAAATATCTAATAAATTTTTGCTCTTTTTTAGTTCTGTTAAATTTGCCTCTGACATAAAAATTACTAAATTTGAATTTTCTAATATTTCTTTTGTATAATCAAAAAAGCATTCAGATGTAGTATCAATAATAATTAAATCGTATTTTAAAATTAATTCTTCTAAAAGATTTTTTATTTTATTTTTTTCTACTCTATTTTTTCCATCAAATAAGACATCTGTCGCACATAATAAATTAATATTTTTATTTATTTTAATTATTAAACTGTCTATGTTGATATTTGTCTTATTATTTTCTGTTCGTTTAACATTAAAAATTGAATTAATACTTTGATTAAAAATATCAAAATCGATTAATAATATTTTTTTATTATTTATTATTTTTGCTAAAAGAGAACAAAAGATGCTTTTTCCTATTCCATTTGTTCCAACGATGCTTATTATTTTATTATCCTTTTTTGTTTCAGTTTTATTTTTTATCTTTTTTATTAGTTTGTTTTTTATTTTGAGATAATCTTTTTGTATCAAATTTTCACTCTTTACTTTTTCTTTCGAATTGTTTTTTTCTAAAATAATTCTTTTAAGATTTTTTATTTCTTCATTTATTTCATTTTCTTTCAAAGAAGAATTAATATTGTTTATTTTATTTATTAATTCGTCATTTGTTATTTTGTTATTATAAAAAATATTAAATATACCTTTTGATATTAAATAATTTTTGGTTTCTTCATTTTCATTTTTTAAAATTGCAATTATTTCTATGTTTTTATTTATTAGTTTTATTTTATCTATTAAATTTTTGAAACCTATTTGTCCTGATAACAATTCACTAATTATTATTAAATTTATATCGGGATTTTGTTCTAATTTTTCTATAACTCCTTCTTGATACTGTATATCATTACCTAATATTTCGAAGTTTGTTTTTTCTTTTAATTTTTCATTTGTTTTTGGATTTTCTAGTGCAGTTATTATTTTCATAATTTACTCCTTTTTTATTAGGTTATTTTTAAATAATTATTTCTTTTTCAAAATCTGCTACATCTATTTTGCTTAAAATATGTTCTTCTCCAGCAAACATTAAACATTCTCCTCTTTTTAAAGATTTAATTTCTATTTTTTCTTTTTCTGATAAATTTGTATATTTGCTTAAAATCAAAATGTTTTCTTCTTCTAATGCAAAAAATATTTTATTACTTGAATTATTTAATATGCTTTTTCCATACGTTCCTTCATCTAAACTAAATAAATCTGAAATATCTTGTGTTATTGCAATACTGCTTCCTCCATATTTTCTAATTGTTTTAAATATTTTATAAATAAAGCTTGCAACATCTTTATTAGATGTAACTCCTATTAATCTCCATACTTCGTCTAAATAAATTGCTTTTTTTATATCCCTATTATTTTTAATTTTATCCCAGAATAAATCTATAAATAAATACATTCCATACTTCAAATTTTCTTCTCCTAAATCATAAACATCAGCAATTATTAATTTATTATTTAATTCTACATTTGTGTAATTATTAAAAAAATTGAGAGATCCTTTTACAAACGGAATTAATTTAATTTGCATTTTTTTCGTTGCTTTATCTTGTCCTAATATATTATATAAATCTTCTAACAAAGGCATATCTTTGCTTTGTTTAAAAATAGGTTCTATGCTAACTTTATTTTCATCTGTTTTATATAAACTACTATCATCAAAAGTTATATTTTTATTTTCGTAGCATTTTATTATTTTTTCTTCTAATATTGCCTTTTCTTCTTCATTTAATTCTCCAAAAATTAAATTAAAAAATCCTATTAATTTTGCAATTTTTGTCGCCAAATACCCTTTACTATCTTCTATTGATTCTTCTCTTATATCTAATATATTTATATATGTATTTGAACTTGGTCCTATTTTTAAAATAGTTCCATTTAAATTTTTAGCAAGTTTTTCATATTCTCTTTCAGGATCAATAACATATTGTTCTATATTTAGTAGTCTATATCTCAAAATCATTAATTTCGTATAAAAAGATTTTCCGGGATCCACTTGTTCCAAAAATGCACATATTTGCATTTTTATATTTTTCTTGATTATATCTATCTATAAAAATCAAAGAATTATTATAAATATTAGTTCCACAAAAAATTCCTTCTTCATCAAAAATACTAGAAGATATAAATGGATATGTAGATACTAATCCGCTTGTTAATACATTTCTTCTTGACGCAAATTTAATATCATTATTATTTTCCATTATGGGAAGACATGATAAAAATACTTGTTCCTGCCTAAAATTCGCCCTTCTTGTTTGCAGTCCGTGTGCTTTGAAGAATTCCTTCTATTTTATTTACTAGATATTCTTGTTTATTTATATCTTCGGAAAATACATTTAAATAAACATATAAAAAATATATATCTTCATTATTTACTTGTATTTCTTTTCTTATATATTTTGCATCATTGTATGTAAATGCGGCTATATCGATATCCTGCCTATTTTGATTTTTTTCTTTTAAATCTACACCTACATTTGCTATATGATATGTTAAATTTCTTATTGCCTTATATGGATCTTGCTTTTCGTAAAAAATAGAAATATTCATATTTAAATTTGAATCTAAAATCTTTTTTAATATTAAATCATTATATTCTCTATAATAATTAACAATTATTATGCCAGAAAAATACATGTTGTCTATTTCTATATATTTGGGATTATTTAAATTAATATATGCTGGTGATATTTTATCTTTTAAACAAAATTCACCATCAATTTTTTTTACATTTTTTTCATCTTTTTTTATTTTAATTTTTTTCACTTCTCACCTCTCACATTTCAATTAAATTTTTTCTTGAATTAAAAAAAGAATATAATATTTTTTCTGTTTGCTCTTTTTCAGAAATATCTATAACAACATTTCCACATCTTGATAAACATTCTTTAATATTAAAATATTTGTCTTGTAATTTATCAAAAATTATTTTTTCAAAATCAAATTTATTTTTTTTATTTTGTGGAATTTCTTTAATGAGAATATAAAAGTTTTTAGATGATGACTTTTTATCGATATTCATCTCTTGAATAAATTTAATATAATTATCGGCTAATAATTTTATGTTTTCTTTTTCATTTTTTGTTTTGTTTTTTATTTTGGAAATATGTTTAGATAAATCTTCTTTGTTACTTTGAATTAAAATTTGAATGTCAAAATTACAAGTTTTTAAAAAAATTTTATAAGAATTTAAAATTGCCTCTTTTTCTAAATTAGACTTAAGATTAAAATTTATTGGTATAACTTTTATAATTTTTACATAGGAATTATCTTTTAACTCTATTATACCGTTATTTAAAATTTTATCAAATGGCAACCAATTCTGTACAGAACTGATTTTTTTTATAACAACTTCCTCCTTTCTTTTTTTATATATTATAATTTTTTCCATTATATGTCAATATTTTTTCATCGACGTTTTTCGACAGATTGTTGTGCGTATGGTTCTTATAGATAATAGCTCAGAATAATTCCGAGCTATTAGTCTTATAGTTTTTTAATTATATATCTAGATTTTTTACATCTCTTGCGTTTTCTACAATAAAATCTCTTCTTGGTCCTACTTCGTCTCCCATAAGTAAAGAAATTGTTTCATCAGCTTTCATTGCATCTTCCATTGTTACTTGAACTAATATTCTATTTTCAGGATTCATTGTTGTTTCCCAAAGTTGTTCTGGATTCATTTCTCCTAAACCTTTATATCTTTGCAAAGCTAATTGATCTCTTGGAATGCCTTTTTCTTCTAATTTTTTATATGCATCTGCTAAATCATTATCTGTATAACAATAAACATCTTCCATACCTTTTTTAGATAATTTATATAATGGTGGTTGAGCTAAAAATACATTTCCATTTTCAACAAGTGGTCTCATATATCTGAAGAAGAATGTTAATAATAATGTTCTTATATGTGCTCCATCAACATCGGCATCTGCCATAATTATTACTTTTCCATATCTTATTTTTGTGATGTCAAAATCTGATCCAATTCCTGCCCCAACGGCTAATATTACTGGTTGTAATTTATCATTATTATATATTTTATCTGCTCTTGATTTTTCAACATTTAACATTTTTCCCCAAAGAGGAAGTATTGCTTGAAATCTTCTATCTCTTCCCTGTTTTGCACTTCCACCTGCTGAATCTCCCTCAACTATATATACTTCACATTCTTCTGGATTGTTACTACTACAATCAGCAAGTTTTCCTGGAAGCGTTGTATTTTCTAATACATTTTTTCTTCTTACTAATTCTCTTGCTTTTCTTGCAGCTTCTCTTGCTCTTGAAGCACTAATACATTTATCAAGAATTGCCTTTGCAACAGCTGGATTTTCTTCTAAAAATGTTGCTAAATATTCATTCATTACTCCTTGTACAGCACCTGTTACTTCGCTGTTTCCTAGTTTTGTTTTTGTTTGTCCTTCAAATTGTGGCTCTTTTACTTTTACTGAAATTATTGCAGTTATTCCTTCTCTAATATCTTCTCCTTGAAGATTTGCATCTTTATCTTTTAATATATTATGATTTCTTGCATAGTCATTAAATACTTTTGTAAGAGATCTTTTAAATCCTTCTAAATGGGTACCACCTTCGATTGTATTAATATTATTTACAAAAGAATAAATACTTTCTGAATAGCTAGTAGTATATTGAATAGCTATTTCAACAGGAACATCTCCATTTTTTTCAATGTATATAGGTTTTTCATTTAATTTTTCTTTATTTTTATTTAAATATTCAACAAAAGAAATAAGTCCTCCTTCATAGCAAAAATCTGCTTTTTTTGGTGTTTCTTCTCTTTCGTCTGTTAATGTAATTCTTAAACCTTTTGTTAAAAATGCTGTTTCTCTTAATCTATTCTCTAAAATAGAATAATCGTATTCTAATGTTTCAAAAATTGTGTCATCTGCTAAAAATCTAACAGTTGTTCCTGTTTCGTTAGAATCTCCTACTCTCTTTAGTGAATTTACAGTTTTTCCTCTTTCAAAAGACATTTGGAAAATTCCACCATCTCTTTTTATTGTAACTTCTGTCCATGTAGATAACGCATTTACTACTGAAGATCCAACTCCATGAAGTCCTCCAGATACTTTGTATCCACTATCTCCACCAAATTTTCCTCCTGCATGTAATACTGTATAAACAGTTTCTGCAGCAGATATTTTAGTTTTTGGATGTATATCTACAGGTATTCCTCTTCCATCATCTTCTACTTTTATTATATTTCCCTTTTCTATTGTAACATGTATATTCTTGCAATAGCCTGCGAGTGCTTCATCAACACTATTATCAACAATTTCATATACTAAATGATGAAGTCCTCTTGCTGATACACTTCCTATATACATACCTGGTCTTTTTCTAACTGCTTCTAATCCTTCTAATACTTGAATTTGATCTGCCTTATACTCGTGTTCAAATTTTTCCATTTTTACTCTCCTTCTTAAATGCTTTCTACTTTCGCATTTGTAACTTTAAATAATTTATATTTTGAATTATTTATCTTAAAACTATCTGTGCATGTTATAATAACTTGATTTTCTTTTATATTTTCAAATAATCCTTGTATTCTTTTTTTGTCTAGCTCTGACATAAAATCGTCTAAAAGTATTACTGGCCTTTCTCCTATTTCATCATATATAACATTTGCTTCCGCAAGCTTCAACGAAATTATTGTGGTTCTTTTTTGTCCTTGTGATCCATAGATTGAAACAGGATTATCATTTATATAAATTTCAAAGTCATCTCTATGTATTCCAATTCCAGTATACCCTTTTTGTATATCACTATTTTCATTTTTTTTCAAATTCTCTAAATAATTATTTCCGTATATTTGATATATACTTTACACTTATTTGTTCTTTATTCTCTGTTGTTTTTAGATGAATATCATAGATTTTTTCATTTATTTTTTCAATAAATTCTTTTCTATACTCATAGATTTTTTGTCCTAGCCTTACTAATTGCTCATTCCAAACTTCCAAATTTTCAATAGGTCTTGATTCATATTTTATTTGCTTTAAATATATATTTCTTTGTTCTATCGTTTTATTATATTGATTTAACAAATGAACATACATTGGTCTTAATTGACTAATCATTATATTTAAAAATCTTCTTCTTTTGCTTGGTTCATTTTTCAAAATTGTTATATCTTCTGGTGTAAATAAAACTATATAGTTTTTTCCTAGAATATCACTTGTTTTTTTTGCAGGGATTTCATTTATATAAAATTTCTTTTTTTCTTCTAATTCAAAATTTATTTTTACATTTCTATCTTCTTTAGAACTTAACATTTCTATTTTAGAATATTCTTTTTCTTTATTTATTAATTCTTTTTCTTTATTAGTTCTAAAAGATTTTCCTAAACTGCAAATAAAAATAGCTTCTAAAATATTTGTTTTTCCTTGAGCATTATCACCATATATTATATTTACATTTTTGTCAAATTCAATTTCTTCTTTTTCATAGTTTCTAAAATTTTCTAATTCTATTTTTCTTATATACATATTAATCTTCTTTCATTCTAATAGGTAAAATCATATATGTATAATCCTTTGATAATTCATCAATTGGTTTTATAACACAAGGAGAAATATTAGTTCCAAAAGATACAAATATTTCTTCATCATCTATTGCTTTTAGAGCGTCTAAGAAATATTTTGGATTAACCCCTATTTCTAATTCTTTTCCTTCTGTTTCTGTATATATTTCTTCTTTTGCATCTCCTGTTTGATTTGTACAAGAAATAACTATTTTTCCTATTTCTATAGATATTTTTACTGGATATTTCTTTTCTTTTTCTATGCTTGAAGATGAAATTAAACTTACTCTTTCAAAGCAATTTTGAAATGCATTTTTATTTACTCTTATTCTTGTTTCCCAATTATTTGGTATAACACTTGAATAATTTAAAAATTCTCCATCTAATAATCTTGTAACTATTTTACAATTTTCCATTTCAAATATTGCCTGATTTTTAGAAACTCCTATTTTTATACTATCATAAGAATCTAAAATTATTTTATTTACTTCGTTCAATGTTTTTCCTGGAATTACTGCTTTAAAATTACTACTTGCATTACTTAAACTATTACTTACCCATCCCATTCTAAATCCATCTATTGCAACAACATTTAAACTATTATTTACTACTTCAAATAAACAACCTGTGAATATTGGTCTATTTTCTTCAATACTTACAGCAAATATTGTTTTTCTTATCATATTTTTCAAAACTGTTTGTTCAGTTTCTATCGAATTTTCAACTATTATCTTTGGTAGTTCTGGAAATTCATCTGGATTCATTGTAGATAACTTATATAAAGATCCTTCACATTCTATTACCAATAAATTATTTTCATTTAATTCTATTGATATGTCTGTATCTGGTAGTTTTCTTATTATTTCACTAAACATTATACTGTTTACAACTGTATTTCCTTCTTCTAATACTTCACATTTCATAGTATATTCTATTCCTAATTCTAAATCATAAGATGTTAATTTTAATTGATTATCATTTGTTTGAATAAGTATTCCTTCTAATATAGGCATAGTAGTTCTAGTTGGTACACCCCTAACAACAGAGTTGATTCCTTTTAATAATTTTTCTTTTTCACAAATAATTTTCATTTTTTTTGCTCCTTTATTTATATATATTTAAATAATTATTAGTAATAGTATTATTATGTGCTGTGGAAAATGTGGAAAACTAAAAATCTTGTTTAAATCCGTAGAAAAATTGATGTTTATAATGATGTGTATAATTAGATAAAGTTACTCACAATTAAATTTTTTTAATGGATTTTTTTAATAATTAACAAGTTTTTTTTAGTTTTTAACAATTACCTATGGATAACCTTTTGCGTGCTTCCGTAAGAATAGAAAGAAAGTCTTTTATAAAAAGAATGTTTTACAAACATAAATTTTATAAATTAGTATTTTTTATTTATATATCAATTATTCTTTTGATAGTATAATTTTTTTCACACTATCCACAATTAATTTTGTATTAGATTCTGGATTTTGTTTTATGTCCTGTTCTATTTTTTTATATCCATGTATAACTGTTGTATGATCTCTTTTTCCAAAGGCCTCTCCTATTTTCGGAAAAGACTCATTTGTTAATATTCTACAAAGATACATTCCAATTTGTCTTGGAAAAGCTATATCATTTGATCTTTGAGAACTCTTTAGGTCTTTCATTGTAATATTGAAATATTTACAAACCATTTCTTGAATATATTCAATAGATATAACTGATGCCTTTTGCATTATTATAGTATTAATTGCTTTTTCTGCCATTTCCATAGTAATAGGAGTATGAGTTAAAGAAGATTGAGCAACTAATTTATTAAATACACCTTCTAATTCCCTAATGTTAGAATCAATTTTTAAAGCTATATCTGAAAGTATTTCATCATCTATAATAGCATGGTTTTCATCTTTCTTTTTTCTTAAAATTGCCAAACGTGTTTCATAATCAGCCATTGAAACATCTGCTAAAAGTCCCCATTCGAATCTAGACTTTAATCTTTCTTCTAATAAAGGAATGTCTCTAGGAGGTCTATCGCTAGAGATTACAATTTGTTTTCCACTTTCATGAAGAGTATTAAAAGTATGGAAAAATTCTTCTTGTAATTGTTTCTTTCCAGCTATAAATTGAATATCATCTATTAATAAAACATCAATATTTCTATATTTTTGTCTAAATTTTTCTGTGCTAGCACTTTTTAAGGCATTTATAAATTCATTAGTAAAACTTTCTGAAGTAACGTATAAAACTTTAGAAAGTCTATTATTAACTAATACTTCATTTCCTATTGCATGCATCAAGTGAGTTTTACCAAGACCTACTCCTCCATATAAAAATAAAGGATTATAAGCAGATGCTGGTGCTTCCGCTACTGCAAGAGAAGCTGCATGTGCAAATCTATTATTATCTCCAACTACAAAAGTACTAAAATTATATTTTGGATTTAAAGAAGTTGAAAAATATTGATTGTTGTTAGAAATACTTTGTGATTCTGACTTCTCTTCTATTTCATGAGCCTCATTTTCACAAATTATAGAAAGAGTACAATTTTTTTGCAAAATTATAGAAAAAGTATTTACTATTAAATCATGAAATTTTGTATCTGCCATATCTCTTTTAAAAGAATCTTCTGAAATTAAAGTTACATTATTATCAACGATACTGGCTATTTTTAAAGGTTCTATCCATGTTTTATGAGAAATTTGAGACATTTCATCTTTTAAAAGTTCTTTTGCCTTATTTAAAATTTGTTCTTTATTTGAATCCATTATAATAAAACCTCCAATGTTATCCACAGAATAATCCACATATGTTGATAAAATGGGCTTTAAATAAACGAGAATAAAGGGATTAATTATCAACAACTAATTATAAAGAAACTCTCAAAGCCGTAAATCCCTATTGTTTCAAACTAATAATATCAAAAAAAGAATAAATTAGCAACAATTATTTTAAAAATATTATAAATTATTAAAAAATCTTGACATTTAGTATTGTTTTAATATATAATTTTGATGCTTATAATTTTAATTAGGAGGTGCTTTAAGTAATGAAAAGAACATATCAACCAAAAAAAAGACAAGAGAAAAAAGAACATGGATTTATGAAAAGAATGGAAACAAGAGCAGGAAGAAATGTTTTAAAAGCTAGACGTGCAAAAGGAAGAAAAAAAATATCAGCTTAAAAAAGTAAATTTTTTATAAATGAGTGATAAAATTGAAAAAAACAGAAATGCTAAAAAAAAATTATGAATTTAAAATAATATTAAAAAGAGGAAAACATTTACGGAGGAAGGCAAATAGAAATTTTTATTTTAAAGAATAATAGAGATATTAATTTATTAGGAATCGCAGTAAGTAAAAAAGCAGGGAACAGTGTTTATAGAAATAAAATCAAAAGATTAATTAGAGAAAATTATCGCTTATTAGAAAAAGAAATTAAGACAGGAAATAGCTTTGTTATAATTTGGAATAAAAAATTAGATAAAAGGGATGCAGATTTTAATATAATTGGACAAGATATGAGAAATATATTAAAAGATGCAAATGTTTTAAAATAAAAGGGGATATATGAAAAAAATACTAATATTCTTAATTGAAAAATATCAAAAACATATTTCTCTTTTTCTAGAGAGCAAAGGGATAAAATGCAAATTTTATCCAAGTTGTTCTGAATATATGAAGCAAGCCGTTATAAAATATGGCTTTATAAAGGGCTCTTTTTTAGGATTAAGAAGAATTTTAAGATGTAATCCTTTTTCAAAAGGAGGCTATGATCCTGTAAAATAGAGTATTGTTAATTACTTAAATGGAGGTTTTTATGAGTTCAATTTCTAGTTTATTTGGATATATTCTAAATTTTATTTACGAACTAGTAAAAAATTATGGTTTAGCAATAATAATATTTTCAATTTTATTAAAATTAATATTATTACCATTATCGATAAAACAGCAAAAAACAATGAAAAAATCAGCAAAAGTTCAAGAAAAAATGAAAGAAATACAAGACAAATACAAGAATGACCAAATGAAAATGAATCAAGAGATGATGGATTTATATAAGAGGGAGAACTTAAGTCCCTTTAGTGGGTGTTTAACTTCAATTATTCAAATTATATTGTTATTTGCAATGTTTGGTTTAGTTAGAAGTCCACTTACATATATGAAAAAAGTAGATAATAATATTTTGGGAGAGGTTCAAAGATATATTGAAACTCAAGAAAATGTTTCAATTTCACAAGGATATCCACAAATAAGTATTGTAAAATATGTTTCTAATAATAAAGATAAAGAAATAGAAGTTGCAAAAGAAGAAAATCAAGAGGAAAAAGAAAAAATTAATTTAAATGATTTATATATTAATATGAATTTTTTCGGATTAGATTTAAGCAATGTTCCACAAGAAAATTGGAAAGATCCAACAGTATTTATAATTCCTATATTATATGTACTAACAACAATTGCATCAATGAAGATAACAATGAAAATGACGTCAACAAAAAATAAGGAAAAAGATATAATAGAAATAAAAGATGAGGAGCAAAAAGGTGAAGAAAATAAAAAAGAGGAACCAGATCCTCAAGAAATGGCAGCTCAAATGAATAAGAGTATGTCGTGGTTTATGCCAATAATGTCAATTAGTATTTCTATTATAGCTCCACTTGGACTTGCCTTATATTGGTTAGTTAATAATATATTGATGATTGCTGAAAGATTAATAATAAATAGATTTTTAGATTCAAATAAGGAGGAGCAAAATGGCTAAAACAATAATTGCACAAGGAAAAACAACAAATGAAGCTATTGAAAATGGACTAAAAGAATTAAAAGTATCAAAAGATATGGTAGAGGTAAAAGTTATAGAAGAGGAAAAAAGAAGTTTCTATAATATTCTTGCTCCAAGAGTTGTTAAAGTAGAATTAAAATTGAAAGATGAAATAAAAAGAGAAGAAAAAAATACAGGAAAAGCAGAAAGAAAAATAAATAAAAACGAGAAAGAAATAGAAGAAGCAGTTGAACAAATAAATGACTTTTTAAATAATTTTTTACAAAAAGAAATAAAATTTAAAACAGAAGTTAAAGAATATGAAATATATGTAGATATTAATGGGGAAGATGTAAATCATTTGATAGGTTATAGAGGAGAAACAATAAATGCTCTTCAAACAGTACTTACATCTATAGCAAACAAAAAGAGTTCATTAAAAATAAGAGTGTATTTAGATATTGAAGGATATAGAGAAAAAAGAGAAAAGACATTAGAAGATTTAGCAGAGAAAATAGCAAGAACTGTAGTAAGAACTGGAAAATCGATTACATTAGAACCAATGACTGCATATGAGAGAAAAGTTATTCATACTAAGTTGCAAACACATAGTAAAGTAGAAACATTTAGTAAAGGTGAGGAACCATATAGAAAAGTTGTAATAAAATTAAAGTAATACTTAAGGCAGGGAGGAGGATTCCCTGCTTTATTAAATTAAGAGAAGTAAAAATTAAGGAGTAAGAAAGGAGAAAAAATGGCTACAATAGCAGCGATATCAACGGCACCAGGAATCGGTGGAATAGGCATAGTAAGAATGAGCGGAGAGGAATGTTTTAAAGTTCTAGATAGAATATTTAAAGCAAAAAATCCTGAACAAATAGCGAAAATAAAGGGTTATACAATTAAATATGGAAATATAATAGATCCAAAAACTAATATAAATGTTGATGAGGTTTTAGTGTCATATTTTAAAAAACCAAAGAGCTATACAATGGAAAACATGTGTGAAATTAGTTCACATGGAGGTATTATTGTTGTAAGAAAAATATTGGAATTATGCTTGGAAAATGGTGCAAAGCTTGCAGAGCCAGGAGAATTTACAAAACTTGCTTTCTTAAATGGAAGAATAGATTTGAGTCAAGTTGAATCAATAATAGATATAATAAATGCTAAAACCGAAAAGGAGCTCAGGGCATCGACAAATCAATTAGAGGGGCATCTTTCAAATGAAATTAATAAGATAAAAAAAGATATATTAGATTTATTGGTTCAAATAGAAGCTTCTATAGATTATCCTGAATATGATGTTGAAGAAGTAACAAAAGAACTCGCAAGTAAGAATCTAGAAAAAATAGAACAAAGTTTAAATAAATTATATAATAGTTTCGAAAATGGAAAAATTATAAAGGAAGGAATTAAAGTTGCTATTATAGGAAGACCTAATAGCGGAAAATCATCTTTACTAAATGCAATATTAAATGAAGATAGAGCAATTGTTACAGAAATAGAGGGAACAACGAGAGATACTATAGAGGAATTTGTTAGTATAAAAGGTATACCATTTAAGATTATAGATACAGCAGGAATTAGAGAGGCAGACAATGAGGTAGAAAAAATACGGAATAAAGAAATCAAAAAAGGTGGCAGAAAATAGCGATTTAATTATAGCAATGTTTGATAATTCTAAACCACTTAATAAAGAGGATAAAGAAATTTTAGAATTTATAAAAAATAAAAACGCTATTATATTATTAAATAAAATAGATTTACAGAAAGACAATTTAGAAAATTGCAAAGAAATAATTGATACAAATAAAAAAGTGCTAAAAATATCTTTGGCGTCAGAATCAAATCTAAGCGGTTTATATGATGAACTTGATATAATGTTTAGCTTAAGTAAAATAATGCCTGATAACGAAATTACAATAACAAATATTAGACATAAAGAATTAATAGAGGATGCATTAAAACATGTTGAAAAGGCAAAAGAGGATATTGATGGAGATATGCCAATTGATATAGTATCAATTAACATAAAAGAAATTTTACAAGATTTAGGAAAGATTACAGGAGAAAATGTTAGTGAAGATGTTATAAAAGGAATTTTTTCAAAATTTTGTTTAGGAAAATAATAAAAGTATAATAAATATGAAATGAAAATTACAAAGAAGGGAATATTATGAAATATAATGCAGGAAATTATGATGTAGCAGTAATTGGAGCAGGACATGCAGGATGCGAGGCCGCACTTGCATGCAGTAGAAAAGGGCATAAGACATTGCTTTTTTCGATAAGTTTAGAGTGTATAGCAAATATGCCATGTAATCCTAATATAGGAGGAACATCAAAAGGGCATCTTGTAAGAGAGATAGACGCATTAGGTGGAGAAATGGGAAAGAATATAGATAAAACATTTATACAATCGAAAATGCTTAATACTTCAAAGGGTCCTGCCGTTTACTCTTTAAGGGCACAAGCAGATAGAAAAAAATATCAGCAAGAAATGAAGCACACATTAGAGAAACAAGAGAATTTGTTTGTTAAGCAAGCGGAAATTGTGGACATAAAGGTAGAGAATGGAGAAGTAAAAGCAGTAGAGACAAATATAGGAGCAATATATAATGTTAAAGCAGTGATTCTTGCTACAGGTACATATTTAAAAGGGAAAATTTATATAGGGGAAACAAATTATGAAAGTGGTCCAGATGGAGTATTTCCAGCAAATAGATTATCTGAAGCATTAAAGAGATTAGGGATAAAACTTGTTAGATTTAAAACAGGAACTCCTGCTAGAGTAAACAGAAGAAGCATAGATTTTTCTAAAATGGAAATACAAGAAGGGGATGAAGATATTGTTCCGTTTTCTTTTGAAAATGAACCAAAACAAATTAAGCAAGTGCCATGTTATTTGACATATACAAATGAAAAAACACATGAAATAATAAGACAAAAT
Source organism: uncultured Clostridia bacterium (assembly GCA_947630255.1). GTDB lineage: Bacteria > Bacillota > Clostridia > TANB77 > CAG-508 > CAG-452. The sequence goes on from CANRGU010000006.1 coordinate 20,276, forward strand.
TTACATAGATCTCCATTATATTCAGGTCAAATAGAGGGAACAGGACCAAGATATTGTCCATCTATTGAAGATAAAGTTGTAAGATTTAGTGATAAAGAAAGACACCAAATATTTATAGAACCAATGGGAGAAAGCACTGAAGAAATGTATGTTCAAGGAATGAGTTCATCACTTCCAGAAGATGTACAAATTGCAATGTATAGAACTATTCCTGGACTTGAAAATGTTGAATTTACAAGACCGGCATATGCAATAGAATACGATTGTATAGATCCAGTACAATTAAAATTATCTTTAGAATTAAAGAATATAAAAGGAATGTTTCTAGCAGGTCAAATAAATGGAACTTCTGGTTATGAAGAAGCTGCAGCACAAGGAATTATTGCAGGAATTAATGCAAGCCTTGAATTAGAAGGAAAAGATCCTATCATACTACATAGATCTGATGCATATATAGGTGTGTTAATTGATGATATTGTTACAAAAGGAACCAATGAACCATATAGAATGATGACTTCAAGAGCCGAATATAGGCTGCTACTAAGGCAAGATAATGCAGACCTAAGATTAACGCCTATTGGATATGAAGTTGGATTAATTTCAGATGAAAGGTATAAAGCCTTTTTAAAGAAAAAAGAAAATGTAAAAAATGAGATAGAAAGATTAAAAAAAGTAAGTATAAAACCGAGCGAAGAAGTTAATAAATTTTTAGAAGAAAATGGATCAACAGCAATAAGCCATGGAGTTAAGTTGATAGATTTGTTAAAAAGAAGTGAACTTTCATATAAAGCGTTAGAAAATTTGGATATAGATAGACCAAAGTTAACTAGACAAGAGGAAGAACAAGTAGAAATACAAGTAAAGTATGAAGGATATATTAAGTTACAATTAGCGCAAGTAGAAAAATTTAAAAAACTAGAAACTAAGATGCTTCCAGACGATATAGATTATAAAAATTTAAAAGGAATAAGCTTAGAAGCTAGACAAAAATTAGATAAATTCAGACCACTTTCAATAGGGCAAGCATCAAGAATATCAGGCGTTTCACCAGCAGATATAGCAGTATTGTTAATTTATCTTGAGCAAAGAAATAGAAAATAAATTGTAATTTATCAAAATAATATATTAACTAGGAGAGAAACAAATGGAAGAAAACAAATTCAAAGAAATAATGATAGATAATTTGAAAGATTTAAACATAGAATTATCAAACATACAACTAGAGCAATTTTATAAATATATGAACATATTGATAGGGTGGAATAAAGTTATGAACTTAACAGCTATAGTTGAACCAAGTGAAATTGTAACAAAGCATTTTGTTGATTCATTAACAATATTAGATAAAGTGGAAAAAAACTCTGTCATAATAGATGTAGGAACTGGAGCAGGATTTCCAGGAATTCCAATAAAAATAGCTTTTCCAGAAACAGAGGTAGTTCTATTAGACTCGCTAGGTAAAAGAATAAGATTTTTAGATGAAGTGATAGAAAAATTAAATTTAAAAAAGATAAAAGCCATACATGGAAGAGCAGAGGATTATGGTAGAGATAGAGAACATAGAGAAAAGTATGATATAGCTGTTGCAAGGGCAGTAGCTCCGTTAAATATATTATTAGAATATTTGATGCCTTTTGTGAAAGTAGGAGGAAAATGTATCTGTATGAAGGGATCAAACAGTGAAGATGAAATAAATAAAAGTACTAATGCTATTAAATTATTAGGTGGCGAGATGATAGAAACTGATGAATTTTTTATTCCTAATACAGATATAAAGAGAAAAATAATAGAAGTTAATAAAATGAAACAAATTTCAGAGAAGTATCCTAGAAAAGCAGGAATCCCTTCTAAACAGCCATTATAAAACGAAAGTATATTGTTCCACGTTTGACGAATCCATGAAACACTTGGCAATACTAGGATTTTTTGCTGACAGACAAAAAACAAGAACAATTAAAATTCGACAAAAAAATAAAAAGAAAAATAGAAAATATTGTATAAATTCATTGACATATTTCTAATATTTTTATATTATTAATATGTTAATGAATTTTTTTGATATAATGTAAAAATATTATTGAATTATGAAAATATGAATAATCAATTTGATATGGAAAAGGGCATAAGTCACTTTTTTAATTTATGGAGGGATAAATTTGAGTAAAGTTATAGCAGTAGTGAACCAAAAAGGAGGAGTAGGAAAGACTACAACTGCAGTTAATGTAAGTACAATACTAGCAAAAAAAGGTAAAAAAGTATTATTAATTGATGAAGATCCTCAAGGTAATGCAACTAGTGGATTAGGAATAGAAAAAAATACAGACAAATCTATTTATGATGTAATTATTAATGATGTTGAATTTGATGAGGCTATTATAAAGAGCCCAATAAAGAACTTATTTGTTTGTCCATCAAATATAAATTTAGCAGGAGCAGAGGTAGAATTAGTTCCAATGATGTCTAGAGAACTAAAATTGAAAGAAAAAATTGAAAAAATAAGAGACAAATTTAATTATATAATTATAGATTGTCCACCATCACTAGGTTTATTAACCATTAATGCGTTTACTGCATCTGATTCATTACTTATACCTATACAATGCGAATATTATGCGCTAGAAGGTGTTGGACAACTTATGAATACAGTAAATTTAGTAAAAAAACAATTGAATAAAGATTTGTATATAGAAGGCGTTGTTTTAACAATGAATGATGCTAGAACTAATCTTTCAAATCAAGTTATAACAGAGGTAAAAACTTACTTTAAGGATAATGTATATAAAACAATAATACCAAGAAATGTTAAATTAAGCGAAGCACCAAGTTATGGTATGCCAATCAGTGTATATGCGCCTAGATCAAAAGGGGCAAGATGTTATGAAAAATTAACAAATGAAATTATGAGAGGAAAAAAACATATATAATAAAGGAGATGTTAAAATGGCAAAGAAAACAGGTTTAGGAAAAGGCTTAGATGCCTTATTATCTACTAATATAGTAGAAGAAGAAAAAATTCAAGATGGAGAATTAATACAAAATTTAAAGGTTATAGAAGTAGAACCAAATAAAGATCAACCAAGAAGAAATTTTGATGAAGAATCAATAGAAGAATTAGCAAATTCTATAAAAGAGTATGGAGTTATACAACCTATTATTGTTACTAAAGAAAAGAATTATTATAAAATAGTTGCAGGGGAGAGAAGATGGAGAGCTAGTAAAAAAGCAGGACTTTCTGAAATACCTGCAATTATAAGAGAATATGACAAACAAACAAATAGTGAAATAGCTTTAATTGAAAATATACAAAGACAGGATTTAAATCCAATTGAAAAAGCTGTAGCTATAAGAGAATTGTTAGATAAATATGATTTAACACAACAGAAATTAGCTGATAAATTGGGAATTAGTAGAAGTGGAATTGCAAATACTGTTAGAATTTTAAATTTATCTCCAAAGGTTATAGATTTAGTAAAAGAGGGAAAACTTACAGAGGGACATTGTAAAGCATTGTTGGCTATAGAAGATCCTGAGAAGCAATATCAGGCTGCTTTACATATTATTGAAAGCGGAGATAGTGTTAGAGAAGCTGAAAAACAGGTAAAAATTAAGAAAACTAAAGTATCTAACGATAGATATCAACCTATATATAGAGAAATAGAGGCTTCTTTCAGAAACTTTTTTGGAACTAAAGTTAAATTAGATGCTAAACAAAGAAGTGGTAAAATTATAATACAATATTCTTCTAATGAAGATTTAGACAGAATTTTAAATTTGATTAATAAATAAATGAATAATATAACATGAAGGGGAGAGACAAATGGAAATAATTAGTGATTTTATTAAATCTGATACATTTATAATAGCTGTTGCTGTATTAAATTTAATACTAATAGTGCTATATATTTGTAATGTAATAAAACTAAAAAAATTAAATAAAAATTATAAAAAATTTATGAATAAGCTAGGAAATGGCAATAATATTGATGAAATGCTTAAAGAATATATAGAAAAAGTAGAAGAAGTAGACAAAAAGAATGAAGATATTATGCAATTTTGTAGCAGATTAGATAAAGAGATATCGTTATCAATTAAGAAAATAGGAATGATAAGATATAGTGCATTTAAAGATACTGGAAGTGATTTAAGTTTTGCATTAGCATTATTAAATGGTAACAATGATGGAGTATTATTAAATGGCATTTATTCAAGAGAGATGTCAAATATATATGCAAAACAAGTTAGTGGAGGAAAAACAAATTGTAAATTATCAGATGAAGAAAAACAAGCATTAGATATAGCACTAAATCAAGAAAAGTGAAAATAAAATCTTGACAATTAATAATTTGCATGTTAAACTATTAATTGTCTCTTATGTGGAGAGGTGGTCGAGTTGGTTTATGGCACCAGTCTTGAAAATTGGCGTAGGTTTGTAGCCTACCGTGGGTTCGAAT
>CANRGU010000007.1 GCA_947630255.1 uncultured Clostridia bacterium
TCTGTGCTTTTCCATTTTAATTTAGCATTTGTTATTGCTGATTTTGCTTCGCTTTCAGTTTTTCCTGATAAATCTGGGACTTCAACTTGTTCAATTCCCATACTTACATAAATCACTACTTTGCTTCCTGCTGGTATTTCTTCATCTTGGCTCACTTCTTTTCCATCCTCTGTTTCTTGTTTTATAATAATATTTTTTTCTACAGTGTCACTATATTCTTCTTTAATTTCTACATCTAATCCTGTATCTTTTAAAAGTTTCATAGCTTCGTCTCGTGTAAGTCCTACTGCTTTAGGCATTTTTACAATTTCTTGTCCTTTGCTTACTATTACTTTTATTGTAGTTCCTTCTTTTATTTTAAAGTTTGCTTGATATTTAGGATCTTGATCTATTATTTGTCCCTCTGGTATTTCTAAATGATATTTTTCTTCTTGAATTTCTACTTTTAGATTTGATTCTTTTGCTTTTTCTTGTGCCTCTTCAAAAGTCATTTTGCTTAAATCTGGTATTTGAACATCTTTTGCTCTTCCTAAAGTTAATGCTAAATATGTTCCTCCCATAGCAATTGAAAATACCAATATGCATACTAAAATTATCGAAAATACTTTTAATGCTGGATGCTTTTCAAAAAATTTCTGAATTTTTGCAAATTTTCCTTTTTTGTTGGTGCTTGTATTTGCTTCTTTATTTGTATCATAATTTAAAGATACTCTTTGGGTTCTAAAATTATTATCTTCTTCATTAAAAACAAATTCTCCATTAGGATTTTTTAAAGACATTTCTAAATCTCTAAGCATTTCTGTTGCATTACTATATCTCATCTCTGGATCTTTTTGCATAGCCTTCATTATTATATCATTAACACTTTTTGGAAGATCTGGTTTAAGCATTATTGGCGCTATTGGATTTTCTTGCATGTGTTTTAAAGCTACTGAAACTGGGGTATCACTATCAAAAGGTACTCTTCCTGTTACCATTTCATATAATACAACACCTAAAGAATATAGGTCAGACTTAGCATCTGTAAATCCTCCTCTTGCATGCTCAGGTGAAAAATAATGAACAGATCCTATTGTTGTTCCAAATGCTGTTATTGTAGAATTTGAAACTGCTTTTGCTATTCCAAAATCTGTTACTTTTGCAACGCCTTCTTCTGTTATTATTATATTATGTGGCTTTATATCTCTATGGATTATATTATTTTTGTGTGCTGTTTCTAAGGCAGCAGCTATTTGCATGGCTACTTTTACTGACCATTTCCAACCTAAGACTCCATCTTCTACAATTATTTCTTTTAATGTTTTTCCTTTTACAAGCTCCATTACAATGTAGTACAAATTATCTTCTTTTCCTACATCGTATACTGAAACTATATTAGGATGAGTAATGCTCGCAGCAGCTTGTGCCTCTATATTAAATCTTTTTACGAACTCTTCATCAGTTGTAAATTCGTCCCTTAAAAATTTTACAGCAACAAATCTGTTTAACACTAAATCCTTTGCTTTGTAAACTGTGGCCATACCACCGATTACCTATCTTTTCCATTATTTGATACCTATTTGCAATTATTTTACCCTCTATATTCATATATAGACCTCTCCTATCATATTATTATTTTAAGTTTATTTTATTCTTCATCTTTTTTAACTACTATTACACTAATATTGTCATATCCACCCAGTTCATTTGCTCTTTCTATTAAATTGCTACATGCTTCTTCTATATTTTGATTAATAATATTATATATTTCTTCTTCTTTTAGCATGTTTGTAAGTCCATCTGAGCACATTAAAATTATATCACCTTCAACAAAACCTTTTGCAGTTATGTCTGGCTCTATATTTTTTGTGCATCCGAAGCGCCTTCATAAGCATATTCTTCTTAGGATGATAAAATGCTTCTTCTCTAGTTATTGTTCCATCTTTTACTAGCTCTTCTACATAACTATGATCTGTTGTTATTCTTCTAATTATATTCCTTCTTATTCTATATATTCTACTATCTCCTATGTGTCCAATGAAAACCTTGTGTCCATACATTATACAAATCTCAAGTGTTGTTCCCATTTGGTCTAATTCTTCGTTTTCCTTAGATTTTTCATATACAACTTTGTTTGCATAGTTCATTGCTTCTCTTATGAGATTTTGTATATTTTCAGTTGTAGGTTCGATTTTTTCGAATCTTTCTTCAATATATTGTCTCGCAGAAGCAGTAGCTAATCTACTAGCTATTTCTCCGCCATTATATCCACCCATGCCATCTGCTAAAATACAGAGTCTCATGTTGTTTATTTCTTTAGAGACATAATAGCAGTCTTGATTCATTTCTCTGGCTTTTCCTATATCTGTTCTTGCGTAGGCTCGCATTTTTCCACCTCTTTTTTTCTTAGTTGCCCACATGCAGCATCTATATCTGATCCTAATTCCCTTCTAATTGTAGCAACTATTCCTTTTTCGTTTAAGTAATCTCTAAATTTTATTATATTTTCATTTGTACTTTTAGAATACTTTCCATTTTCTATTTTATTAATAGGTATTAAATTTACATGGCAAAGCATTCCCTTCAATAGTTTTGCAAGTTCTTTTGCATCATCTAAATTATCATTATTTTCTTTTGCCAAAGCATATTCGAAAGATATTCTTTTATTTGTTTTTTGTATATAATATCGGCAAGCTTTCATTAATTCTTGAATATTATATACATCATTTACAGGCATCATTTGGCTTCTTTTTTTATTTGAAGCACTATGAAGCGATATTGATAAAGTGCATTGCATGTTTTCATCTGCTAGTTTATATATTTTTGGAACTAACCCACTTGTTGAAATACTAATATGTCTTGCTCCCATATTTATTCCTTTTGGATTATTCAAAATCTTTATTGCATTCATTACGTTGTCATAATTATCAAGTGGCTCTCCAATTCCCATAAATACAAGGTTTGATATTTTTATATTTTCGTCTCTTTGAATTGCCAATAGTTGTTCTACAATTTCGCCTGAGCTTAGGCTTCTAGCAAATTTTACCCCTGTTGATGCACAGAATTTACAACCCATTTTACATCCAATTTGTGAAGATACACATATTGTAAACCCATGCTTGTATTCCATAAGAACTGATTCTATTGCATTGCCATCTAAAACATCAAATAAATATTTTTTTGTTCCGTCTTTTGATACTTGTTTTTGCAATATTTTAAAAACATGTAAATCAAAATTTTCTTTTAGTTTATTTCTTAAGTCAATAGATATATTAGTCATTTCATCAAAACTTGTAACGTTTTCTATGTATATCCATTTAAATATTTGCTCTGCTCTATATGGCTTTTCTCCTAAGTCTTGAATCACTTGTTTTAATTCATCTAAATTATAATCTTTTATGTTTTTCTTCAATATATCTTCCTCAATTCTTTTTTAACGACTACATTGTATCATAACGTTTTTTATATTACAAGTTTTTACCTAAAAAAATAAAGCGAACTGATATTGTTCGCAATATTTTATTTTTTTACTAAACTAATTTTAATATAACTTCTTCAGCACTGTCACCTTTTCTTGGACCCTTTTTAATTATTTGTGTGTATCCACCTACTCTATCTTTATAATTTTCAGCGATTTCTCCAAATAATTTTGCTGGTAAGTCTATATTTTTACCATCACTATCTTTTACTTTGTTTAATTTGCTCATTATTTTTCTTCTTGCATTTAATCTTGATGGCATATCTTTTTGTCTTTTTTCAGTAGTTGTTTCTTTAACTACTCTTAAATATTCTTTTCCATTTTTACTTGTTACTTTTTCTGTTTCTTTGTTACCTTTGCTGTCAAGTTTTGCTTTAACTACTTTTACTTCTGTTTCTTCAAAGTTGTCTTTTTCTTTTATTGCTAAAGCTATAATACTATCAACTATAGATTTAACTTCTTTTGCTCTGCTTTCAGTAGTTTCTATTTTGCCATACATAATTAAGTCTGTAGTTTGGTTTCTAAGTATTGCTAATCTTTGATCAGTTGTTCTACCAAGTTTTCTATTTTTAGCCAATGTTTTCACCTTCCTTAATTTATTTTCTATTCTTCTTCATCAATAAAATCTAGTCCTAATGAATGTAATTTGTTTATAACTTCATCTAATGATTTTTTACCTAAATTTCTAACTTTCATCATATCAGCTTCCGTTTTGTTAGCTAAATCTTCAACTGTAGATATTCCAGCTCTTTTTAAACAGTTATATGATCTTACTGATAATTCTAGTTCTTCTATAGGCATTTCTAAAACTTTCTCTTTTTTAGATTCTTCTTTTTCAACCATAACTTGAGTATTTTTAGCTGTTTCTGATAAGTCAATGAATAATTCTAAGTGTCCTGTCATTACTTTTGCAGCTAAGCTTAATGCTTCATAAGCCTTTAGGCTTCCATCTGTCCAAACTTCAATTGTTAGTTTATCATAATCAACAGTTTGACCTACTCTTGTATTTTCAACTGAATAGTTTACTTTTTTAACTGGTGTAAATATTGAATCTATTGGAAGAACATCTATTGCTTGATTTGCCTCTTTATTTTTTTCTGCAACATTATATCCTCTTCCTCTATGTGCTGTCATTTCCATTACTAAATGTCCACCTTCTGCAACAGTTGCTATATGTAAGTCAGGATTTAGTACTTCTACACTTGAATCTGTAATGATATCTCCTGCAGTAACTTCTCCTTCTTTACTAACATCAATTCTAAGTTTCTTTTCTTCATTATCATGTGATCTTAGTCTTACATTTTTTAAATTAACTATGATTTCAGGTACATCTTCTACAACTCCTGGAATTGTAGAAAATTCGTGTACTACTCCATCAATTTTAACGCTTGTTATTGCTGTTCCTGGCAATGATGATAATAAAATTCTTCTTAAAGAATTTCCTATTGTCATTCCATATCCACGCTCTAATGGTTCACAAACAAATTTTGCATAATTTTCTTCATCACTTGTTGCTAGACATTCTATATTTGGTTTCTCAAATTCAATCATTTATTTTAACCTCCTATTTAGATGTTAGATATTAACCATATTTTAATTTCTAACTATTTAGAATATAACTCTACAATTAAATGCTCTTCTACTGGTAAGTCTACATCTTCTCTTGATGCAAGTCTTACTACTTTTGCTTCTAATTTGTCGTTATTCTTTTCTAGCCATTCTGGAACTGGTTTGTTACTATTTATTTCTGCGTTTTCCTTGATTATTTTGCTATCTTTTTTATTTTCTCTAACTGATATTACATCACCTGGTTTAACTAAATATGATGCTATATCTGTTTTTACTCCATTTACATTAAAATGACCATGGTTTACAAGTTGTCTTGCTTGAGCTCTAGATGCTCCAAAACCGATTCTATATACTACGTTATCTAATCTACTTTCTAATATTTGTAGTAAAATTTCACCTGTAATACCTTTTTTGTTTTCTGCCATTTCAAAATATTTTCTAAATTGCTTTTCTCCTACTCCATAAAAAGCTTTTGTTTTTTGCTTTTCTCTTAATTGTGTACCGTATTCAGAAAGTTTCTTTCTTCCTTGTCCATGTTCTCCAGGTGCATAGTTTCTTCTTGTTACACTACATTTATCTGAATAACATCTTGAACCTTTAAGAAATAACTTTTGTCCTTCTCTACGGCATATACGACATTGTTCGTCTTTATATCTTGACATTTCTTTCTCCTTCCTTAAAGTTAGTTGCTCTTATTTATTATATTTTTTAACTTCTAACCTCTATTTTTCTAATAATTATACCCTTCTTCTTTTTGGTGGTCTACATCCATTATGTGGTATTGGTGTTACGTCTTTTATCATGCTTATTTCAAGCCCTGCTGTTTGAAGTGATCTTATTGCAGCTTCTCTACCAGCTCCTGGACCTTTAACATAAACTTCTACTGATTTTAGACCATGTTCCATTCCTGCTTTTGCAGCAGTTAGTGCTGCTTCACCTGCAGCAAATGGTGTGCTTTTTCTTGAACCTTTGAAACCTAATTCTCCAGCGCTAGCCCAAGATATAGCATTTCCCTTTTCATCAGTTATTGTAACTATTGTATTATTAAAACTAGAATGAATATGTGCTGAACCTTTTTCTATGTTTTTTCTATCTCTTCTTCTAGTAACTTTTTTTGCTACCTTAGCCATAATTTATTTACTCCTTCCTGTTTTTATTTCTTTTTGCTTACTAATTTTCTAGGACCTTTTCTTGTACGAGCATTAGTTTTTGTTCTTTGTCCTCTAACTGGTAAACCTTTTCTGTGTCTAATTCCTCTAAAGCATCCTATTTCTGTAAGTCTTTTAATATTTAATGCAACTTCACGTCTTAAATCACCTTCAACTTTATAGCTTTCCATTGCATTTCTTATTGCTTGTACTTGTTCATCTGTTAAATCCTTTACTCTAGTATCTGGGTTAACTTTAGCTTCAGCTAATATTTTGTTAGAACTTGTTCTACCTATACCATAAATATATGTAAGTCCTATTTCAACCCTTTTTTCTTTAGGCAAGTCTACTCCTGCTATACGAGCCATAATTTTCTTTCACCTCTTCTAATTCATTTAATTAATTTTGTTTTACCTTGTTGCGTAGATTAATTGATAAATTATTTGGTTTAATTAGTATAATTGAAATGTAATTAAACCTATATATAATAAATAAAAATAGATAAATCTTAAAAATTTCTTTCTAAGACAGCCGCTTCTCTATTTTTATGTATTAACTAAATAATACACAAATTAACCCAAGTCATTTATTACTTAGGCTAATTAACCTTGTTTTTGTTTGTGTTTTGGGTTTTCACATATTACCCTAGTAACACCTTTTCTTTTTATTATTTTACATTTTTCACACATTTTTTTTACTGATGGTCTTACTTTCATTATTTTCACCTCATCTTTTTACTTTGCTCTCCAAGTGATACGTCCACGATTCAAATCATATGGAGAAAGTTCAAGTTTTACTTTATCACCTGGTAGGATTTTTATATAATTCATTCTAAGTTTTCCAGAAATATGCGCTAAAACTTGATGTCCGTTTTCGAGTTCAACTTTGAAATTTGTATTAGGCAATGCCTCTAATACTGTTCCTTCAACTTCTATAACATCTTCCTTAGACAATTTATCATCCTCCTATTTTATCTTTCAAAAAATAACTAGTATATTATATCGTATAATTAAATAATTGTCAAGATTTCTGGTTCTTTTTCTGTAATTAAAATTGTATTTTCATAATGAGCTGCCAAACTTCCATCTTCTGTTATAATAGTCCAGCCATCATCTAATTGTAAAATATTATGATTTCCCATTACTACCATTGGTTCTATTGCAAGTGTCATGCCAGGTTCTAATTTTATTCCTCTTCCTGCTTTTCCATAGTTTGGAATGCCTGGATCCTCATGCATCTTACTTCCTATTCCATGTCCTTGAAACTCTTTTACTATAGAAAATCCATTGCTTTCTACATAACTTCCTATTGCGTGAGAAATATCACCTAATCTATTACCTTTTTTGGCATATTTTATACCTTCAAAAAATGCTTGCTTAGTAACTTCTATTAATTTTTTGGTTTCTTCTGGTACATTTCCTACAATATAAGTTCTTGCGCAGTCACCATTATATCCATTTTTATATGCTACTAAATCTATACTTATTATATCTCCATCCCTTAAAATAACTTTTTTAGATGGAATGCCATGTATAACTTCATCATTTACAGATGCACATATTGAAGCTGGAAAATTAGGAACTCCTCTTTCTCCACTTGGATAGTCTTTTTCTGCTGGTATTCCTCCGCATGCCCTTATAAATGTTTCTGCTATTTTATCTAATTCAAAAGTAGAAACTCCAGGTTTAATTGCCTTTTCTATTTCTTTTTGAGCAAGGCATGCGACTCTTCCGGCTTCTCTCATTAATTCAATTTCGCGTTTTGATTTAATTGTTACCAAATTTATACCCCCATATAAATCTGTTAATTATTTTTTATATATTCTTCTACTTCTTTTGCAACGTCGTAAGATGTTTTTCCTACACTATCTCCAGCTTTTGCGTCATAAAGAACTTCTGCATTTTTATAATGATTTATTAATTCTTGTGCTGATGCACTATATACTTTTAATCTGTTTTCTACAACTTCTGGTTTTTGATCTTCTCTTTGATATAATTCTCCACCACATTTATCGCATATTCCTTCTTGTTTTGGAGGATTAAATACTACATTATATATTTCACTGCATCCTCTACAGCTTCTTCTATTTGCAATTCTTTCTACTATTTCGTCAAATGGAACATCTATATTTAATGCCATATCAACTTTTGCTCCCATTTCGCCAAGCATTTTATCAAGACTTTGTGCTTGTACTTCTGTTCTTGGAAATCCGTCTAAAACTGCTCCATTTTCTACATCCTTTTCGTTTAATCTTTCTTTAAGCATTTTGATTGTAACTTCATCTGGTACAAGTTCACCTTTGTCCATATATTTTTTTGCTTCTTTTCCTAATTCTGTTTCATTTTTTAAATTTTCTCTAAATAAATCTCCTGTTGATATATGTGCTAATTTTAAATCTTCTGCTACTATTTTTCCAACTGTTCCTTTTCCACTTCCTGGTGCGCCTAGTAATACTATATACATTTTTTCTCTCCCGTCCGAACAACTGAAAAACTTCGCCCTACGTCGTTAAACTTCATAAAATTTTTTTCGATGTACATATGTACTATCTCAAAAAATTTTATTTGTTTGCCTAGTATTGCTCGTTTTTGATTTGTTCTAATTTAATTTACTTTATTTTAATTTGATTTTTCTAATTATTTATAATTATATTAATATTTTAGCTATATTACACGAAATCAGAGGTATGAATTTAAAATATACTTCTAAATTCTAACCTCTAACTTCTAAACTCTAAATTCTACTCCAAGAATCCTTTATAATGTCTCATAACTAATCTAGATTCTAATTGTTGTACTGTTTCTAGAGCAACTCCAACTACGATAAGTATTGATGTTCCTCCAAATGCTATACCTTCTATTCCTATAAACTTCATAAGCATAGGAAGTATTGCTATAACACTTAAGAAAACTCCTCCAAATAGAGTTAATTTACTAATTATACTTGATAAATAGTCTGTTGTTGGCTTTCCTGCTCTAATTCCAGGTACGAATCCACCATTTTTCTTTATATTATTAGATACTTCTGCTGGATTAAATGTTGCATAAGTATAAAAATAAGTAAATCCTAATATTAGTAATAAGTATACAATTGCATTTGCAACAACATAACCCCATTCAACGTTAGAACTTGATGTTGCTATTGAAAATTTATATATTGTTGCCCAAAATCCAGTTTGATTTGCAATGTTTGCGTTAAACATTTGTATTATCATTGCAGGGAATGTCATGAATGATGATGCAAATATTATTGGCATAACTCCTGCCATTGCTAGTTTTAAAGGAATATGTGTATTTTGTCCACCATACATTTTTCTTCCTACAACTTTTTTAGCATATTGTACAGGAACTCTTCTTTCAGCTTCTTGTACAAATACAACTGCTGCAACTAAAATAATTGCTCCTATTATTATTCCTAATGATATTAATAATCCAGTTGTTGAAAATTCTCCTCTTATTGCTACACCAGCTTCAGTGTATCCCAATATTGGAAGTATTAAGTTATATATTGTTGTTACAGCTGAAGGAAGTGAAGAAATTATACCTATAAAGATAATTATAGAAATACCATTTCCAATTCCTTTGTTTGTGATTTGTTCTCCAAGCCACATAAGTAATGCTGTTCCTGCAACTAGCGATAATACTATTAATGCTCCTGTTGCAAATCCAGGATTTATAAATACACCAAAAGCTGAATATGTACCACTATATGACATATATATACCTATTGCTTCTACTAATGCTAAAACCAATGTAAGTATTTTTGTATATCTATTTACTTTTGCCTTTCCTTCTTCTCCACCTTCTTTTATAGCTTTTTCTAAAGAAGGAATTACCATTCCTAATAATTGTATAACAATTGATGCTGTAATATATGGGCTTATTGACATTGCAAATATAGAAAATCTAGAGAAAGCTCCTCCAGATATTAAATTAATAAATCCAGATAAACTTGCAGTTCCCTGAGATGTTAGATTACTTAAAGCTACTGTATCAACACCAGGTACTGATATATAACATCCAAGTCTGAATAATACTATTAATAATAATGTATATAATATTCTTTTTCTTACATCTGGAGTTTTAAAAGCATTTTTTATAGTTTGAAACAAAGCTAAATCACCTCGGCTTTTCCACCAGCTGCTTCGATTTTTTCTTTGGCAGCTTTTGTAAATCTTGTTGCATGTACTGTCAATTTTTTATCTAAATTTCCAGTAGCTATTACAACGATACCATTATTTGCTTTGCTTATTATTCCATCTGCAATTAAACTTTCTGCTGTTACGTTTTCTGATTTACTTTTATTAAGCATTGTTAAAGTTACTTCTGTGTAATTTAAAGCATGAATATTTTTGAATCCTCTTTTTGGAAGTCTTCTATATAATGGTGTTTGACCACCTTCAAATCCACGTCTTACTCCACCGCCAGATCTTGCTTTTTGTCCTTTATGTCCTCTTCCAGATGTTTTTCCAAGTCCTGAACCGATTCCGCGTCCAACTCTTCTTCTTGTAACTTGTTTCTTACTTGCTTTTATATTTCCTAATTCCATCTATTTCCCTCCTTCAAAATTTGCAAAGAGCAAATTAAATTATTTCGCTTGTTTTCTTTCCTCTTCTTTTAGCTACTTCTTCTGCTGTAGCCATATTTTCAAGAGCATTCATTGTAGCATATCCTACGTTTCTAGGGTTATTTGTTCCTATTACTTTTGTTTTTATATCTCTGTAACCTGCAAGTTCAAGAACTGGTCTTACACTACCACCTGCTATTAATCCAGAACCTTCTGCTCCTGGTTTTAATAACACTTTTGCTGCTCCAAAAGTACCTACAAATTCATGTGGTATTGTAGTTCCAACGATTGGAACTTCTATTAAATTCTTTTTAGCATCTTCAATAGCTTTTTTTATTGCATCTGGAACTTCTGCAGCTTTTCCATTTCCTATACCAACATGACCATTTTCATCTCCAACAACAACTACTGCGCTAAATCTGAAATTTCTACCACCTTTAACAACTTTTGCAACTCTGTTAATGGCTACTACTTTTTCTTTTAATTCCATTACTTCGCTATCCATATTTCCTCCTTAAAATTCTAATCCTGCTTCCCTTGCAGCTTCTGCAAGTTCTTTTATTATTCCATGATAAATGTATCCGCCCCTATCATAAACAACAGTTTTTATATTTTTTTCAATAGCTTTTTTTGCAATTAATGTGCCAACTTCTTTTGCTGCTTCTTTATTAGATCTTTTTGTTTTAACAGCTTTATCTAGAGTTGAAGCTGAAACAAGTGTAACACCTTTTTCATCATCAATTACTTGAGCATATATATTACTGTTGCTTCTATATACGCATAATCTTGGGCATTCTGCTGTACCACTAATCTTTGTACGTACTCTTTTATGCTTTCTTTCTCTTTCTAATTTTCTATTTGTTTTTGTAATCATTTAAGAAAATCTCCTTTCTTTAATTATTTGCCTGTTTTACCTACTTTACGTCTAATATGTTCATCAACATATTTAATACCTTTTCCTCTATATACTTCAGGTGGTCTTTGTTTTCTTACTTCTGCAGCCATTTGACCAACTAATTCTTTGTCTATTCCTTTTACTATTATTGAGTTTGGATTTGGTACTTCATAAGTTATACCAGCTGGTTCCTCCATTTTTACAGGATGTGAATATCCAAGTGTTAAAACTAAAGTTTTACCTTGTTTTGCAGCTCTGTATCCAACTCCATTTATTTCTAATTGTTTTGTATATTCTTGAGAAACACCTTGAATCATATTATTTATTAAACTTCTTGTTAGACCATGTAAACTTCTATTTTCTTTTTCGTTATCTGATCTAGAAACTTTTATAACACCATCTTCAAGCTTTACAGTTATATTGTTGTGTATCTCTCTTTCTAGTGTTCCTTTAGGTCCTTTTACAGTAATTTTTTGTCCATCTAATGTTACTTCTATGCCCTCTGGTACTGTAATTGGTTTGTTTCCTATTCTTGACATTTTATATTCTCCTTTCTTCTACCAAATATATGCTAATACTTCTCCACCTACACCTGCTGTTCTTGCTTGTCTATCTGTCATAACACCTTTTGATGTTGATATTAATGCTATTCCAAGTCCATTTAATACTTTTGGAAGTTCATCCTTTGCAGCATATATTCTTAATCCTGGTTTACTTATTCTTCTTAATCCAGAAATTACTTTCTTTCCTTTTTCTGTATATTTTAAGCTAATTCTTATAATACCTTGATTATCGTTTTGAATTTCTTCATAAGCTTTTATATATCCTTCATTAAATAATATTTCTGCTATTGATTTTTTCATTTTTGAAGCAGGTATATCTACTGTTTTGAATTTAGCATTGCTTGCATTTCTTATTCTTGTTAGCATATCTGCTATTGGATCAGTAGTATTCATATTAATATTTCCTCCTTTTCTTTACTTAAGTGAAGTGAGATGTGAGAAATGAGAAATGTGAAAACTTCTTATTTAAGGTTTAATGTTAATTTTAGGTTTCTCACCTCTAACATCTCACCTCTCACCTCTAATTTACCAACTTGCTTTTTTTACACCAGGTATTTCACCTTTATGTGCTAATTCTCTAAAGCATATACGGCAAATTCCATATTTTCTAATATATCCATGTGGTCTTCCACATAGTTTGCATCTATTATATTCTCTTGTTTTGTATTTCTGCTCTTTTTGTTGTTTTATAATCATTGCTTTCTTAGCCATGTATCTTTTCTCCTTTCCAAAATCTACACTTTCTTTTATACCCTAAAAGGCATACCTAACAATGTAAGCAATTCTCTTGCTTCTTCGTCTGTCTTTGCTGTTGTTACAAATATAATATCCATACCTCTTAATTTATCGATTTTATCATACTCAATTTCTGGGAATATTAATTGTTCTTTTATTCCTAAAGAATAATTTCCCTTTCCGTCAAATGAGTTTTTTGAAAGACCTCTAAAATCTCTTACTCTAGGTAATGCAACGTTGAATAATTTATATGCAAAATCATACATTTTGTTTGATCTTAAAGTAACTTTACAACCAACATTTACACCTTCTCTTAATTTGAATGCTGCAATTGATTTTCTTGCTTTTGTTATAATTGGTTTTTGACCTGTTATTTGAGTTAAATCTGATATTGCATTGTCTAATGATTTTGGATTATCTTTTACATCTCCTAAACCAATATTTATAACTATTTTTTCTAACTTAGGAACTTGCATAACTGATTTATATTCAAATTTTTTCATCAATGCAGGTACTACTTCTTTTTCATATTGTTCTCTCAATTTTTCCATTGATAGTTTTCTCCTTCCTATTTTTTTACTTTATTTTACTTCCACATTTTTTACAAACACGGATTTTTTCTTTTCCTTCTTTTATAACACCAACTCTTGTAGCTTTATTACATTTTGGACAAACAACATTAACTTTGCTACTATGTATGCTACATTCTACAGGTATAATTCCACCCTCTTCGCCTTGTTTTTTTGGTTTTACATGTTTTTTTCTAATATTTACACCTTTAACTACAACTCTTTCTAGTTTTGGTATTACTTCAAGCACTTCTCCTGTTTTACCTTTATCATTTCCAGATAAAACTTCTACTGTATCACCTTTTTTTATCTTCATTTAGGATTTTCCTCCTTTTCTTAAATTTAATTTGTTTTATTAAAGAACTTCTGGGGCTAATGAAAGAATTTTCATATAATCCTTATCCCTTAATTCTCTAGCTATTGGCCCAAATATACGAGTACCTTTTGGGTTACCATCGTCACGGATAATAACTGCTGCATTTTCGTCAAATCTTATATAAGATCCGTCTGGTCTTCTAATTGGTTTTTTTGTTCTAACTATAACTGCTTTTACAACATCACCTTTTTTTACAACTCCATTTGGTATTGCACTTTTTACAGAAGCAATTATTATATCTCCAACTCCAGCAAATTTTCTATGTGATCCACCTAGGCATCTAATACACATTAATTCTTTTGCTCCAGTATTATCAGCCACTTTTAATCTTGTTTGTTGTTGAATCATCTGAGTTTTCCTCCTTTAATTTGTATTTTATATTTTTGCAGAATAAATCAAAAACATTTTTTCATTTATTTTACTACTGCTTTTTCTATAACTTCAACTAATCTCCATCTTTTATCTTTAGAAAGTGGTCTTGTTTCCATTACTTTTACTTTATCTCCTACTTGGCATTGATTTTCTTCATCATGTGCTTTTAAATTATATGTTCTTTTAACAATTTTACCATATATAGGATGCTTTACGCTTGTTTCAACTGATACAACTATTGTCTTATCCATTTTGTTAGATTTAACTGTACCAATCATAACTTTACGAAGATTTCTTTCTTCCATTATTTTATTTCCTCCTTTATAATGTTCGAGGTACAAACCTCGCTCATTGGTATTCCTCATAGTTCGAGGAATGTCCCTTTATAATGTTTATTTTATGGCTTCTTCTATTTCTCTTTGTCTTAAAATTGTATTTATTCTAGCTATATCTTTCTTTACTTCTTTTATCTTCATTGGGTTATCCAATCCGTTTGTTGCTAAACTAAATCTCAATTTAAATAATTCTGATTTAAGTTCACTTAATTCCTTTTTTAAGTCTGGTGAAGACATTTCTTTTATTTTATTTATCTTCATCAAGATCACCACCTTGCTTATTTTCTCTGCTTACAAATTTTGTTTTTATAGGTAATTTGTGTGATGCAAGTCTTAAAGCTTCTCTTGCTACATCTTCTGTTACACCTGCAAGTTCAAATAATATTCTACCTGGTTTTACAACGGCTACCCAATATTCTGTGGCACCTTTACCTTTACCCATACGAGTTTCAGCTGGTTTTTTGCTTATTGGCTTGTTTGGGAATATTTTTATCCAAACTTTACCACCTCTTTTGATATAACGTGTCATAGCAATTCTGGCTGCTTCTATTTGATTTGCTGTAATTAATCCTGCATCTAATGCTTGTAATCCGTAATCACCTTCGTTTACAACATTTCCTCTTGTTGCTTTTCCTCTATTTCTACCTTTTTGCATTTTTCTATATTTTGTTCTTTTTGGCATTACTGGCATTATTCTTCCCCTCCTTTGTTATTTACTTTTTTTGTAGGAAGAACCTCTCCTTTATAAATCCAAACTTTAACACCTATTTTTCCATAGGTTGTATCTGCTTCATAGAATCCATAATCTATATCTGCTCTTAATGTTTGAAGTGGAATTGTACCTTCTTTATAAAATTCTGTTCTTGCCATATCAGCTCCACCTAATCTTCCAGATACAGCTGTTTTTATTCCTAAAGCTCCTGCTTTCATAGTTTTTTGCATACATTGTTTCATTGCTCTTCTAAAAGATATTCTTCTTTCTAGTTGATTTGCAATATTTTCTGCAACTAATTGTGCGTCTGTATCTACATTTTTTACTTCAACTATATTTAAATTTACATCTTTGTTTATCATTTTTACTAATTCGTTTTTTAATGTTTCTGCGTAATTTCCGCCTTTTCCTATTACTAGACCTGGTTTTGCAGTATATACATTTACTTTAACGAATTTTGGTGTTCTTTCTATTTCTATTTTAGAAATTCCACTTACAAATAATTTTTTCTTAACATATTCACGGATTTTATGATCTTCTACTAAATAATCACTAAAATTCTTAGAGTCTGCATACCATTTTGAGTTCCAATCTTTGATAACGCCTACTCTTAATCCATGTGGATGCATTTTTTGTCCCATCCTAATTTTCCTCCTTTAACACGATAGTTATATGGCATGTTCTTTTTCTGATTCTTACTGCAGAACCTTTTGCTGCTGGTCTAATTCTTTTAAGTGTTGGACCTTGGTTTGCATATATTTCACTTACTATTAAATTGCCTCTATTCATACCATGGTTATTTTCAGCATTTGCTATTGCTGATTTTAATAATTTTTCTAATATTACAGAAGATGCTTTTGGCGTATATTTTACTATTGCTAAAGCTTCATCTACTTTTTTACCTCTTATCAAGTCTGCAACTATTTTAACTTTTCTACTTGAAATTCTAGCATATTTTAATACTGCTCTTGCCTCTGATGTTGCAGTTTCAACTGTTTCTTGTTCTGGCATTTTTTCTTTCCTCCTTTTCAAAAATCGTTAGATTTTTGTTATTAACTATTGATTTTGCTTATCCATTATTGTTGAACAGCAGTTTTTTTATCTCCTGAATGTCCTTTAAATGTTCTTGTTGGAGCAAATTCTCCTAATTTATGTCCAATCATTTCTTCTGAAATGTAAATTGGAACATGCTTTCTTCCGTCATGAACTGCTATTGTGTGTCCTACCATTTGTGGATATATAGTAGATGCTCTAGACCAAGTTTTAATTACTGATTTTTCTCCTGTCTGATTCATTGCTTCTACTCTTTTAAGTAATTTTTCCTCTATAAACGGTTTTTTATTTCTAGCCATTATGATTATTTCCTCCTTTTAACGATAAATTTATCTGATTTTTTATTTTTCTTTCTTGTCTTATATCCTAATGCTGGTTTGCCCCAAGGAGTAAGTGGAGACGCGTGTCCTACAGGTGCTCTACCTTCACCACCACCATGAGGGTGATCTACTGGGTTCATAACAGAACCTCTAACTGTTGGTCTAATTCCCATATGTCTTTTTCTTCCTGCTTTACCAAGTTTTACATTTGAATGGTCAGCATTTCCTATTGTTCCTACTGTTGCTCTACATCTTGAAAGAACTAATCTCATTTCTCCTGAAGGAAGTCTTACATGTGCATATTTTCCTTCTTTTGCCATAAGTTGTGCCTCTCCACCTGCTGTTCTAACTAATTTTGCTCCTTGACCTGGATTTAATTCTATACAGTGAATCATAGTACCAACTGGAATGTTTTCTATTGGAAGTACATTTCCTATTTTTATATCAACGTTTGCTCCTGATACTACTTTGTCTCCGTCTTTTAATCCAACTGGTGCTAAGATGTAGCTCATAGTACCATCTTCATATTTTATTAATGCTATATTACTTGTACGGTTTGGATCATATTCAATTCCAACAACTGTTGCTGGCATATCATCTTTTTTACGTTTAAAATCAATTATTCTATATTTTTGTCTGTTTCCACCACCTTGGTGTCTTACTGTTATTCTACCATATGAATTTCTACCTGCTTTCTTTTTCTTTTTTGCAAGTAAAGATTTTTCTGGTGATTTTTTTGTTATTTCATCAAAGTCTGAAACTGTCATGTTTCTTCTTGATGGTGTGTATGGTCTAAAGTGTTTTATTCCCATTATTTATCTCTCCTTTATATTTATTATCCCAGTTTAATCTGGATATTTTTTAATTACATCCCCATATCTATAGAGTCCTTATATTTCTTGTCAACTGTAACTTCTTTTCCGCCTTTTGTTAAATAAGTTTTTTCTGATGGGTTTGTATCAATTGTAACAATTGCTTTTTTCCAATCTGGTCTTACACCAATATTTGCTCCTACTCTTTTTTCTTTTCCTTTTACTGTTATTGTATTTACATTTAATACTTTAACATTGAATAGTTTTTCAACAGCACTTGCTATTTGAACTTTTGTAGCTTTTTTTGCTACTTCGAATGTATACTTTCCTTCTGCTACATTACTACTTGATTTTTCTGTAATTATAGGTCTTACTATTATTTCTTCTGGTAACACTTAAGCATACACCTCCTCTAAGTTCTTAACACTATCTACTGTAAGAACTAGTTTATTGTATTTTAATAAATCATAAACATTTATTGTATTTACTAAACTTGTTTTTACTCCTTCGATATTTCTAGCTGATTTTTGAACATTTTCATTTTTTTCAGGTAAAACGATTAATGTTTTTCCTTCTATCTTTAAAGCATCTAATGCTTTAACCATATTTTTTGTTTTTATTTCATTAAATGCTAATTTATCAACAACTACTAGGTTGTTTTCTAATACTTTAGAACTTAATACTGATTTTATAGCTAATCTTCTTTCTTTTTTATTTATAGTATAACTATAATCTCTTGGTTTTGGTCCTAAAGCTATACCACCTTTAAACCATTGTGGTGCTCTAATACTTCCTTGTCTTGCTCTACCTGTTCCTTTTTGTTTCCATGGTTTTCTTCCACCACCAGAAACTTCTGCTCTTGTTTTTGTGTTTGCTGTTCCTTGTCTTTGATTAGCCATATAGTTAACTAATGCACTATGTACTACTTTTTCATTTGGCTTAATTCCGAATACTTCGTCTTTAAGTTCTATATCGCTAACTTTTTTACCTTCTATATTGTATACATCTATTTTAGGCATTTTTCTTTACCCCTTTCCTACTTACTTTTTACAGAATTTCTTATTTTTAGTATTGCTCCTTTATTTCCTGGAACACTACCTTTAACTAAGATTACATTTTTGTCTAAGTCTACTCTTACTATCTCTAGGTTTTGTATTGTAACTGTTTCAACTCCCATATGTCCTGGAAGATTTTTTCCTTTAAATACTCTACCTGGTGTTGAAGTAGATCCCATTGAACCTGGTCTTCTGTGATACATAGAACCATGTCCCATAGGTCCTCTAGATTGTCCATGACGTTTTATAACACCTTGGAATCCTTTTCCTTTACTTGTTCCTGTTATATCTACTGACTCACCTGCAGTAAATATGTCAGCTTTTATTTCATCACCTACATTATAAGAATTTTCTTCTAATCTAAATTCTCTTAAATGTTTTTTAGGTTGTACTTTTGTTTTTTTGAATTCTCCCATTTTTGGTTTTGTTAATTTACTTTCTTTAACTTCTCCAAAACCTAATTTTACAGCTTCATAACCATCTGCGTCCTTTGTTTTAATTTGAACAACTGTACATGGTCCTGCTTCTATTGCTGTAACTGGAATTACTTTTCCTTTTTCATCAAATATTTGAGTCATTCCTAGTTTTTTTCCTAGTATTGCTTTTTTCATCTTATTATTCCTCCTTAATTACTATTGGCTAATTCCGAAAACGCTGAAAACCTTCGCTTTTGACCGTTTTCTACTTTCATACACTAGCTTGGTCTTAAGGCAATTGACCTCTAACCTTATAAATTATAATTTCATTTCTACATCTACACCTGCTGGCAAGTCTAATTTCATTAGGCTATCTATTGTTGTTTGTGTTGGATATAGAATGTCTATAACTCTTTTATGTGTTCTCATTTCAAATTGTTCTCTTGAATCTTTGTCTTTGTGTGGAGAACGTAAGATTGTTACTATTTCTCTTTTTGTTGGAAGTGGAATAGGTCCTGAAACTTTTGCACCTGTTCTTTTAGCAGTATCTACTATTTTTTCAGCAGACTGATCTAAAACGACATTGTCATAAGCTTTAAGTCTTATTCTGATTTTTTCACTTTGAACAGTTTTTTTAGTAGTAACTTTCTCTGTTTTTTCTTTTTTAACTGATTTTGCTTCAGTTTTTGCTGCAGTTTTCTTTGTTGTTGTTGCCTTTTTTGCTGTTGTAGCTTTTTTTGTAGTAGCTTTCTTTTCTACTTTTTCTGTCATTTCATTTTCTGTTTTTGCCATTGTTAAATTCCCTCCTTTAATTTTTTTGTGATACACAATTTCTTTACGCACATTGCGTTTTGGCAAGAATTGTATTCACATTTAATACCTTAGGAAAGTTCTTAACGCACCCTGGTGTTTCTTTTTAAAACATTTTTAAAGCCTAAGTTTAACTACTTTATTAGTGACTTAGGGCTAGTGTGCTTTTAAACTATCCGCCTAGGTCTTAGCCAAGACATACTCTGCGAAAGTTCCCTCCATTTCTTACTGCTGTAAGAATGTAGCCACATTTCGCTTCATCGCAAATCTACACGCAGATTATAGTATACAACACTTTTAGCATGTGTGTCAAGCGTTTTTCTGAAATTTTTGTGCATTTTGAATGAAAAATCCGATTATTTTCTTACACATTCTTTTTTTATATTAATTTATCAATTCCACACTTTAATAATTCTCCATAGCAAATAGCACTACTTACAAAACTATTCAAAGGCAATTTTCCACTTTCGTACAAATATTTTCTTGCTTTTAACTTTCTTTTAATATTTCTATATCTAATATATCTTCCCCTTGGATTTCTACCTAAAAACGTATAATTATCTGTACTTTTAAATATTCTTGTTTTTATATTTAATTGTAATTTCTCTTTATCTAAAAATTTTTTAATTTCTTCATAACAATATTTTAAATATTCCTTTGATTCGTGAAAGAGTAAAAAATCATCTTGATATCTTATATAATACTTTATTTTTAAATCTTCTTTAATAAAATGATCTAAATCATTTAAATAAAATATTGCTAAACTTTGACTTGTCATACTCCCTATAAATAAACCTGGCTCATTACTATCAATAATTTTATAAATAATTTCTAAGGAACTTTTTTCTTTAATTCTTCTTTTTATTTTTTCTTTTAGCCTTTCGTGATCAATGCTACTGAAAAATTTAGATATGTCGCATTTTAAAATATAATATGTACCATATTTGATTTTACATTTTCTACGATATTCTTGTGCAATTTTTAAACCCGCGGACGTTCCAAGACCTTTTCTACTTGCCACATTTGCATCAATTAAGCAAGGTAAAATAGCAGGATACAAAATATATCTTGCCACTAAATGATTAATTATTTTATCTATTACATTTTGACTTACAATTATCCTTTCTTTCGGCTCATGTATAATAAATTTATTATACTCTCCTACTTGATATGAATGTGTATTAAGTATATTGTAAACTGTGTTAATATAATATGCTTTATATTGTTTCATATTATATACACGTCTTTCATTTCTTGTGTTTCTTCTTACTTCTTTAAATGCTACATCAATATTTTCTATATTACAAATATTTTTATATAAATTGGAATATCTTTTCATACCTACCTATTACTTTTTGCAACATAAATATCATAATTAGAATAATAAAAAATTAAAGACAGCCTAATTATGATATTTAAAGAAAAATAGTGCATAACTTAATATGAACTATAAAACAGTGTCAAATATAACTCCTTTTCGATTTATTAAATATATCTAAGATTTTAATATATCTTCTACTAACAAATTATATTATCTGTTTTTAGTTTATAGCAAAATGATTTTGCTAAATGAAATAGTTTGTTTCTTTAAATCTTCCCATAATAGTAATTACTTATTTTACTATATATCCACAGTTATTTTAAAGAAGCTAGCGGGCAAAACGCGTTGTTATTGTTATAGTTGTTGTTGTTCACATAGCCGCCATAGTTATAGTTCACATTCATCACGTTGTCTGTGCTGTTAGCAGACGGAGACGCCAACCACATTCAACCATTCCCTAATGTACTTTATATATTACTGCCTTTATTTATACATAAAATTACATTCTAATTTTTTAAGGTCGATTAAGCTCTTTTTTAGCTTGTTCCGACAATAAAATAGTATCAGGATTTTTATCTGACCTTAATTTTTTATTTAATTTCTCATTTTCTATTATTACAGTACTATTTAATTCTTTTAGTCCTGCAGTTGTATAATTTTCTAAACCATTTTTTACATGTAATAGCCAACCACGTGAATATTTTTCTATATCTGCTAAGCTATTTGCCATTTTTAAATATCTTTTTTTAGGTAAAAGCATAAATTCTACTGCTACATCTAATAAAAAATCAATTAATCTTATTTTAGCAAGCATTTTATTTATTAAATTAATTTTTAATTCGATTACTTCTGTAGTATTTGCTTCATATGCAATCTCTAACATGTCATAAGCATTTTTCTTAATTCTCTCTTTTAATTCATATTCCTTTTTAGGAAAACTATCTAAATTAAAAGAAAGAGATTTAATAAATAGTCTAATACAATCAACTACTTTAAACTTTTCCTGTTTCACTTAATATATCGTCTACCTTTCCGATAATTTCTTTGAAATTTGGTTGCTTTATTAAGTCAGTTAATTTATCTGCTATATTTTTAATTCTTTTTTTGCATTTAACAATAGTATATGATTTTTCAAACTGTTCCTGATATGTATTTAAATTTTTAAAATCTTCCTTTATATCAACTCCATAGTTATTTCTAGGATCAATCATCATATAATTAATGTTTTTTTCTTCTATTTTTACTCTTACTTTATAAATTGCCTTTAAAGGAAAGCCACATGTTGCCACATTTCTATCCACTATTTTAATATGATAATCGCATAAATTACTTAGTATATATGCATCTTTTCCAAACACTTTATAAAATTCACCCGATTTAAACAACATGATATAATTTGGGTGAACCTCCTTTAGTCTCATTGCTTCAGCTACTAATCCCATTCCTTCACCACCACATTATTATTACATTGTTTGCGTATGCCCAAAAGGTCATACACAAACTTTTTTCATTTATATTCAGAAATCGACAAGACCAATCTCGAATACCAATAACATTCAATTAAAATGTCAAATTGACAGAAGATTTAAGAGAAACTAGCGGGCAAAACGCGCCGCCAACGCTAAAGCCGTAGTAGGCGTAGTAGACACAGCCGCCATAGTCATAGCGCACATACATCACGTTGCCTGTGCTGCTAGCAGACGGAGACGCCAACCAGTAATAATTTCCATTTCCTGGATAGTACATTGTATCAATTGTGTCAGTTTTTACAGAATAGTCTGATGTATAAGTATAGTATGCTTGGTTCTCAGACGAATCTCTACATGGTCCTACTCCATATCCATATTTATTACTATTTCCAGAATATGGATATTGATAAAATAATTTAACCCTATTTGAACTTGCGTCTAACAAACTAGTATCTGGAGTATCTCCTTCCAATTTATAATGTGTATTATAACTGTCCATCATCATCTCAAGTGATGGGGCACCTACTATATAATTGATATCAGTTGCTGCTATTCCATCAGTATAGCTAGATGGCTTTAAACCTTCCCAATTATTTGTGTTTGTTAGCCATGTTACTGCTTTCATATTATTTTGATTTTCGTCTGGTGGGGTCTGCGAACTACCTGGTATTGGCATACCATTTGCATCCTCCTCGTAATATAACCCTGGATTTAAATCTTTTATTTTTACTTCATCAGTTGATCCTGGTGTTGTTGTTTGTAGCGCTTTATTATTTCCTGAAGTACAGTCTGCTTTTAAATATACTGTTCCTTCTCCGTCCCCATATTTGTCATCAAAGTCTACATAGTATAATCTATATTGTGTTGATACTGTGTAACCATTTGTAGATGCTTGTCCTGTGTAATTTGTTACTACTCTTCCTAAATAACCTGCTACATTGTCTCGCGTTAATGTTACAGTTTCCCCATCTGCTGTTACCTGTGGTCCTGTTGCACCTGGTGTAACTACTTTTTCGTCTGTTATATTTCCTTTTTTGTCTACATAGAATGTGTTTCCTGATTTACCTGTGTATCCGCCATCGTCTGCTTTTGTGAAGCCTTCTGGTAAGTTGCTATCTAATTTTCCGTAATCTACTTCTGCATCATTGTTTATTGCTCCTACTACTGATGCCAATAGCATTTCTCTGTCTTCTTGATATTCTGTTTTTGTTTTTGCTTCTTGTGCTTTTGATATTAATCCTCCATTTAATGCTACACTTAGTGTTACTCCTACTAGTATTAACATCACTATTATTGTTATTATTAGGGCTATTAAGGTTATACCTTTGGCACCAATTTTTCTGTGTGTGTTTGTTTTTTCTTTCATATGTATTTTTTCTCTCCTTCTTTTGTTTTTTTGAACTGACTACTTTTAGTCTTTTTTCTTTTTTTATTATAAATTTTTAATATTCTCTTTGGCAATGATTATTGCTAATTTATGTAATTACAAATTTACATATTATTGCATTTTGGTAAAGTAAGAATAAAGATCATAAAGAATTTCCTCAA
>CANRGU010000008.1 GCA_947630255.1 uncultured Clostridia bacterium
AGAAAAAAAGAGAACTTTATTTAAAAGAAAGTGAAGAAAACGAAAAATTAAGACAGAAAAATGCGGAATTAAAACGACTTAATAATTCATTAGAAATTATAAATAAAGAACAAGAAGAACTATTGAAAATGTATAGAAAGAAAAAGTAACTAAGGAGGAAGCTATGGAAGATGTAAAAGAAGAATTAAGTTCATATTTGCAAGATAAGAAATTACTTAAAGATAAAGAAGCAGATCTAGAAGAACTAATAACAAAAGCAACAAAAATAACAACAGAATTAAGCGATATGCCGAAGCGGAACTCCAGAAGTTCAAGATAGAATGGGAGAGTATGCAGCAAAGATAGTAGATTTAAAAAATGAAAAATATAGTCAATTAATTAAAATGTATAACACTAAAAAAAGAATTGAAGATAAAATAGATATGTTAGAACAGCCATATCGAAACATATTATATTATAAATACATAAAAGGATATAATCTTACTAAAGTGGCAAATGAGATAGATTATGAATATAAATATGTCTGCAAACTGTATGGAACAGCATTACAATTGTATAAAAAAATAAAATAAAACATCACGACAAAAAAGGTGGAATCACGACTAAAAAATTTGTTATTATTATAATAGCAGAAATAATAAAATATAATTTTTTAATAAAAAGACGAGGTGCATCTCAAAAAGAGATACACCTCTGGAGTTAACTTTTAGCTATCGCCGTCATGTTTGCCCAGTTTTTCAAGGCAATCAATGCACATCGGCAAGGGGCTCGTTTCTTCAGGGTCTTCCTTAAGACCGTAATCCCGTTTTAACATCTCAATGGTTGACCGTGAGATAATCCTCTTGTCGTCAGTAATGATTCTGTTGCACCATCTGCAGCGTCTTGCCATAGTTGTTTACCTCCAAATAATATTATATAGCAGTTGCTATACAATATTATTGTAGCAAATATTATGTAAATTGTCAAACTTTAAAGATATATGAAGAGTTAGAGAAATCTAGCTCTTTTTTCATGCTATTAACAATACTAGATAAGTTAATATATAAGTAATGCCCAAGGTATTACCTCCTTTCTTGAGAAGATAAGAGTTGGAAGGCAGTAGAGTGTATTCTAGTTAGCACTCTAGTAAATAGTATGTAGTGATATAAAAAAATTAATTTATGGGAGTATAAGGTTGCGATATTAATTCCGTCACAGGGAAGAAAAATATCTAGTCTTCCAAGAGGTTCGGCAAATTATTGCTAAAGGTTATAGGCTGTGATGATACCAGAAACCCAAAAGGAATGAGATAGCGTCTTGTTCAAACCGTTATATCATTACATATTGTTTATTAGAAACAAAGGAAAAGGGAATGAAAGAAATATGTATGAAGAAAAAATGCAAAGATTGCAAAGAACAGCTGAAATGCTTCGGTTGTAAAATTCATAATTACATATTAATAAATCAAGACACAACAACCAATACATATAAGTGCAGTAAATGTGGAGACATTATAAGGTTAAACAAAGATAATATGTGTTGTAGTTGTATTAATAGATGCAAAGGAAAAGTAACAAATATTATAGATAAAGACAAAGGAATATATAAAATATGTAATAAATTCAATAAAGGAGGAAAAGAAGATGAAAATTAAATTTTTAATTAATGTACCAGATAAGTACACAAGAGAAATGTATAAGAAAGGGCAAGTAAAAGATTTTACAGATGATAGAGCAAAAGAAATATTATCAGCTAGACAGTCAAATGGAAATCCTTATGCAGAAGAAGTAAAAGAAGAAGTAATAGAAACAGCAACTAAAAAAGTAAAGACAGGAAAGGCAGTAAAGAAAACAAAGTAATATGACATATAGAGATAATCCAGAAATAGCAAAGAAATATAAAAGTAAAAGGTGGCAGAAGTTAAGGAAGCAAAAGCTATTATTAAATCCACTTTGTGAAAGATGTTTAAAGAAGCGGAATATATAATAGTGCTAATATAATACATCATAAAGAATATATAACTGATTTAAACTATGAAGATGATGATGTGTTCTTTAATATAGATAATACAGAAAGTTTATGCCAAGACTGTCACAACAAAGAACACTTTACAGAGAAACAGGAATATATATTTGATGAGAATGGAGACTTAATTAGAAATGAATGAAGAAAAGTATAAAATTAATCTAGAAATAAATAAAGAAGAAATACTAAAAGATATTAGAGATATAAAGAAAGAAGTAAAAGAAACAACTAGAGAAATTGAATTTGAAATAAGTAAGTTACAACTAAAGAGAAAAGATATATTAGTAATTAAAACAAATGCTATATTTAGAGCAGAAGATTTAATAAAAATAAAAAAGAAATTAGAGAAACAATTACATAGAAGAGTATTAGTAATAGATAATACAATAGATATAAGTCATGTTATATCGTATAAGAAAAGATAGAAGCGGAAAAGGAAATATATAAAGATTTTGCAACAGTATAATACTTTACAGAAAAACAGGATATATGTTTAATGAGAATGGAGATGTAATTAAGAATGAATGATAATGAATTATTTGAACAAGCAAGAAGAAGAGTACAAAATAAGCAAAAAGGAAGATGTGTAAGAAACAAAGATGTTATAATAGATCAGGAAAAAGAAATACAATACTATAGAGAAAAAATACAAACAATGATGAAAGAAAGAGAACTAGATAAAGAACTTGAAATAGAAATAAACAATGAAGAATATTTAATAAAATATAATAACAATACAGATGCTGTAGTGTTAAATACTTATTTAACCAAGTTAGTACATGATAAAGAATTGTATAGAATAGAGAAAAACAATGAATTTAAAATAATAAATAAAACAAGAATGGAAAAAGAATCTTTCATTTATTGTATATAAAAACAGAATCCCCCCTATAAGACAAAAATAAATGCTACAAGGGAGAACGGTGGGTGGGCAACGGAAAAATTGCGACAGAAAATTAATAACCCCCACTAAAAAAGGAAGTGAAGGTAATGGCAAGAAAAATAGCAAACATAAAAGAACTAAGAAAAGTATTTGAAGATTTAAATGATAACAAAAGTAAATTAGCATTGTCATTGCTAGATAAAGCTGAATTTATGGAAGAAACATTAGCAAAATTACAATCAAAAGTAAAATCAGATGGAGTGGTTACATCAATGTGTCAGGGTAATTATGATATAGACAGAGAAAACCCTGCATTACGAAGTTATAATACAACAATTAAAAATTATACAAGTGTCATAAAACAGATAGCTGATTTATTACCAGATGCTAGTATTAAACAAGATGGAGAAGATTTGCTAAAATTTATAGCAAGTGGTAGAAAATGAACTATATCAAAGAATATTACAATAAAATAAATACAGAAGAAATAATTGTAGGTAAGAAAATAAAAAAAATATATAAAAGATTAGTAGAAGAAAGTGAGAATAATTCACTTCCTTTTTATTTTGATGAAGAAACAGGGGAAAGACCAATTAAATTTATAGAGACATTTTGCAAACAAGCAGAAGGAGAAATTGGTAAACCTATAAAACTAGAACTATTTCAAAAAGCATATATACAAGCATTGTTTGGATTTTTAAATCGAGATACAAATAAAAGAAGATTTAATGAAACAATGTTTTTAGTAGGACGTAAGAATGGGAAAACAACTATGCTATCAGCAATAGCTTTATATATGATGATAGCAGATGGAGAAGGAAGTGCAGAATGTTATTCTGTTGCAACAAAAAAAGACCAAGCAAGCAAAGCTTTTAAATCTGCTTGCGCAATGCGTAGTCAAAGTCCAGAAATAAGGGCAGTAGTTAATAAACGAAGAACAGATATGTATATGCCAAGTACATTTAGCTCATTTGAACCTTTAAGTTCTGATTCTGATACATTAGATGGATTAAATGCACATTTGGTAATAATAGATGAATTACATGCAATAAAAGATAGAAATTTATATGAAGTAATGAAACAATCTACATCTAGTAGAACACAACCTCTTGTTGTAATGATTACAACAGCAGGTACAGTTAGAGAAAATATATTTGATGATATATATAATTATGCTAACAATGTACTTGATGAAACTATAAAAAATGATGCTTTTTTGCCAGTAATGTATGAATTAGACAAGACTGAGGAATGGCAAGATATAAAGTGCTGGGCAAAAGCTAATCCAGGAATAGGTACAATTAAACAATATAAATATTTAACAGAACAGGTACAAAGGGCAAAAGATGATTTTAGCAGTAAAAAAGGTGTACTTTGTAAGGATTTCAATATAAGAAGTAACACAGAAGAAAAATGGCTAGATTTTGACATAGTAAACAATGAAGAAACTTTTGAATTAGAAGATTTAAGAGGTTCTTATGGAATAGGCGGAGCAGATTTATCAAGTACAACTGATTTAACATGTGCAACAATATTGATTATAAAAAATCATAAAAAATATGTATTACAACAGTATTTTATTCCAAAAGATAAATTGGAAGAAAAGACACAAGAGGATAATGTTCCATACGATATATGGGAAAAACGAGGATTATTAACAACTTGTGAAGGGGCAAGAGTTAATTATACAGATGTAACAAATTGGTTTATGAAAATGCACAATGAATATGATATTTCTCCATATTGGGTAGGATATGACCCATGGGGAAGTCAATATTGGATACAAGAAATGGAAGAAGCGGGATTTGAAATGATAAAAGTTATTCAAGGAGCTAAAACAATGAGTAATCCAATGAAAGAATTAGAAGCTGATTTAAAAGAAAAAAACATAAATTATAATAACAATCCAATATTAAAATGGTGTTTGTTAAATACTTCTATAGAAATTGATAAAAACGATAATATTAGACCAGTAAAAGGAAAAAAGTCAAAACAGAGAATAGATGGAGCAGTAAGTTTAATAGATGCTTACTGTGTTTTATTTGAAAAAATGAATGATTATCTAGCACTACAGGAGGAGTGAGATGAAGAAAGAAAAGCGAAGCTTATTTAATATAGTATTTGGGAAAAAGATAAAACAAGTTATAGGTTCTTATTTACAACTTATGTCTGGATATAACCCTGTATTTACAGACATAGGAGACAACATATATGAAAGTAATATTGCAAGAGAATGTATAAATACAATAGCAACTCATTCAGCAAAAATGTTACCTAAGCATGTGCAAAAGCAAAATGGAGTAACAAAACAGTATAAAGGTGAAATAAATTACTTACTAAGTGTACAACCTAACCCTATAATGACAACATACGATTTCTTATATAAAACAATTAGTATATTATATTCAGCAAATAATGTATTTATATTTATTAATAGAGATAACAAGGGTATGATAACTGGATTTTATCCGTTACACCCAGATAATTGTAGTTTGTATGAAAACAATGGGAAAATATATATATCATTCCAGTTTGTAGATGGAAATAGTTATTGTACATTATATGATGAAGTAATACATTTAAGAAGATTTTTTAATAAACATGATTTTTACGGAGATAGTAACAATGTACTAGAAGAAGCAATAGAAACAGCAAATACAGCAACAGAAGGAATAAGAAACGCAATAAGAACAAGTTCATCTCTAAAAGGAATAATAAAATATCAAAATGCAATGTTAAAAGCTAAGGATATAAAAGAAAATAGAGACCAGTTTGTCAAAGACTTTGTAAAAGATATGGGAGATGGAAGCGGAATTGCAGGTTTAGATGCAAAAGCAGATTTTAAAGAAATAAATTTAAAACCATTGACATTAGATAAAGACCAGTTAGATTTTGTCAATTATAACATATTTGATTACTTTGGCATTTCTGAAAATATTGTCAGAAGCAAATTTGATGATATAGAATGGAATGCTTTTTATGAATCAGTTATTGAGCCATTAGCAATACAGATGAGCAATGCTTTTACAGTAAAAATATTTGGTAAAAGTAGTATAAGAGATGGACATCAAATCGTTTTTGATGTAAATAGAATAAAATATGCTAAGACAGAAACAAAAATAAATTTATTAGAAAAAACTGCAATTTTAGGATTATATACAATAGATGAAGCAAGAGAGATTTTAGACCTTCCTCCAATAGGTGGAGAAGAAGGAAATAAAAGATTGCAAACATTAAATGTAATAAATCAAAAAATAGCAGACCAATATCAAGGAGGTGGAAATAATGGAAAAAAGAACTCAGGAAATTAGATTAACAGAAATGAGAGCAGTAGAGAATAACGACAATAAAATGAAAATAGAAGGGTATGCAGTAGTTTTTGATAGTCCAAGTCACCCTATATATGGTGAATGGATAGAATATATAGATAGAAATGCTTTTAATGGCTGTGATATGAAAGATGTTGTTTTAAGATATAATCATAAAGACAGTTTTCCTATTATGGCAAGAACTAAGAATCAAAGTTTACAGCTAGTAGTAGATGATAAAGGATTAAAAATAACAGCAGAATTAATAGATACAGCAAGTAATAGAGACTTGTATAAATCTATTCAAGAAGGATTAGTTGATAAAATGTCATTTAGATTTTCTGTGTCAAAAAATGATTGGGATTATTCTACAACACCTACTACAAGAAGAATATTACAATTTGATAAAATATTTGATGTTTCTATTGTAGATGAGCCAGCTTATGAAGCTACAGAAGTATATGCAAGAAGTAAGGAAGAAGTTCAAGAAGAAAAAAGAAAATATGAAGAAGAAAAATTGAAATTTGAAAAAGAAAAGATGAAAATGTTATTAAGTATATAAATCCGACAAAGACATTCCGAGAGGGAGTGTCTTTTTTGTGTGAGACAAAATAGGAGTTTTATAGAACAGTGAGAGACTGTAAAAAAATATATGAAAAGGAGTTTTAAATTATGAATGAAGAAAAGAAAAAAGAATTATTAGAAAAAATATCAAATGCAAAAGATATGGAAGAACTAAGAAGTTTACAGGCTGAATTAGATTCTTTAAAAGAAGAAGAAAGAAAAGCAGAAGAAGAAAAAGCAAAAGTTGAAGAAGAAAGAGCATTGTTAAGAAAAAATGTTGAAGAAACAGAAGTAAAAAAAGAGGAACAAGAAGATAGATCATTAGTAGGGGCAAAGAAAATTGATAAACCAGGAGAGGAAAAAAGAAATATGGAAGAAGACAATAAAATATTAGAAGAAAGAGGACAAGCATTAAAAGATGGTAAAGCAATAAAAGTTGGATACGAAGATAGGACTGTTAAAGTTTCAAGTGGTTCTGTTTTAGTTGAAAAGAAATACAAAAAAACAATAGATGAATCTTTTGAAGCAGTATCAGCTCTAGTTGATAATGTTAATTCAGTTCAATTAGATGGTGGAGATTCTTACTCAGTTCCATTTGAAAAAGAATATGGAGAAGGAGATTATACAGAAGAAGGAGCAGACTATAAAGATGCTGAGCCAGAAACAGATTATGTTGAAACAGGTAGAGCTAAAATAACAGCTTATGCTGAAGTTACAAAAGAATTAACAAAATTACCTAATGCAAATTATCAAGCATTAGTAATTAAGAGAGTAAGAGATGCCATTAGAAAGAAACTTGGAAAACAAATTGTTGCAGGTGCAGGAACATCTAATACAATAAAAGGTATCTACAAAGCTGATGAAAAAGTTTTACCTGCAGAAGCAGATACAGCAGACATAGAATTAACTGAATTAAATGATGAAACATTAAATAAATTAGTATTTGCTTATGGTGGTGATGAAGCTGTAGAGGGAGAACAATATTTGATATTAAGCAAAAAAGACTTAGAAGCACTTTCAATGATAAAAGACAAAATGGATAGATTTGTATATAGAATTACAAGAAACGGACAAACAGGAAGAATTGCTTATGCACAAGGTGGAGTAGATGTGCCTTATGTAATAAATTCAGCTTGTAAGTCATTGTCAAATCCAGATACTGGAGATGGAGATTTTACTATGGTATATGGTGCTTTATCAAGCTTTGAATTGCCAGTATTTTCACCATTAGAAATTGAAGAATCAAGAGATTATAAATTCAAACAAGGCATTATTGCTTATAGGGGAGATGTAATTGTTGGTGGTACAGTTTCTAAATACAAAGGATTTGTAAGAGTTAAAAAAAAAGCAGCAGTATAATACCTGAAAAACCAACCGTAAAAGTTGAAATTCCAGAGGGAGAAGTATTAGGGATAGATGTAAATACTATTCAAGAAATTGAATTAAATGACACTAAAGTTACTGGAAAATCTAAATATTTAGAAAGTTTTCCAAAATTCAGTAAAGATGCAAAAGGTAATTTCTTAGCATTAAAATGTGAAGAAGCTACTAAAGGAGAAACTGTTGAATGGGAATTATCAGAAGCAAAAACAAAAGGGAAAGGAAAATTAGATGAAGATGGTATTTTGGTAGTACAGTTACATTCTAATACACAAACAGTAACCTTTAAAAACGGAGAAACAAGTAAAGTGCTAGATTTAACAGGTGTAACTTTAAGTCCAGCAGAATAAGAAAGGAAGATTGTATGGACGAATTAATGATGTTAGCTAAAGAAAGTATAAGCATAGTAGAATCATCAACTTTAAAAGATGATGAAATTGAAATGTGGATAAATGCGGGAAGAGAAGATTTATTAAGGCAAGACATTAATGCTAAATTAGATAACGCATTAATCAAATCTGCAATAGTAATGTTTGTAAAAGCTAATTTTGGTAATGTTGATATAAAAGAAAAAGAGTTAGCACAGAGAACATATAATCTTCTTTGTCATAGCTTAGGATTAAGCAATGACTATAAGGTGGTGGATAAAGATGCGTAGTGTTGAATGTACCTTAATATCCACTCCTACTATTAAACAAGATAGTATAGGCAATGAAATTGAAGAAAAAAATAAAAGGTTAATACCTATTACAAAAGTTGAAGATGTGTATTCAAAAGAATATTACGAAGCAAGTCAGCAAGGTTTTAAACCAAGCTTAAGATTAAGAATAAGTGCTTTAAATTATAAAGATGAAGAAGAACTTATCTATATGGGGAGAGTATATTCAATAATAAGAACTCAGGAAGTAACAGCTGATGAAATTGTGTTGATTTGCGAAAGGAAAATTAAAAATGTCAAAAACAGTTAAAGCAGAGGTTTTTGCACAAGCTGTAAAAGATTATCTGGAAGTGTATGTTGAAAATATAGGAGAAGATGTTGAAGAAACATCAAATGAGATAGGAAAAGAAGCAAGAGATGAATTAAGGCAAACATCTCCTAAAAGAAGAGGACAATATGCAAAAGGGTGGACTGTTAGTAAAAATAGAAAGAAAAAAAGCTATTATACTGTTAAAGTTCACAATAAAACAGATTACCAATTAACACATTTGTTGGAATTTGGACATGCAACAAGAAATGGTGGAAGAACAAAAGCATATCCTCATATTCGACCAGTAGAAGAAAAATATAAAAAAGAATTTGAAAAAAGACTAGAAACTAAAATAAGGAGGACCTCAAAATGACATTAGAAGAATTAAAAACAAGAAGTGAAAAAGCAGGATTTAAGTATGCTTATGGAAAATTTAAAAAACCAACAGAGCCTCCACATTTAGTTGCAATTTCTACTGCAACTGACAATTTTATGGCAGATAATAAAGTTTATTCAAAAGATACACCAATTCAACTTGATTATACATATTTAACTAAAGATGTAAAAATGCAAAATAAAATAGAAGATGAAATTCTGAGTGATGTAGCTTGGAACAAATCAGATGAAACTTACTTAGCAGATGAAGAAGTCTGGCAAGTAAGTTATTTTTTTGAAATTTAAAGGAGGAATAAAGATGGCAGGAGAAGCAAAAAACAAAGTTAAATTTGGATTAAGTAATGTGCATATAGCAAAAATTACTGAAGAAGATGGAGAAATAAAATATGGAGCTCCATTTGCAATGCCTGGAGCTGTTTCTTTAAGTGCAGACCCAGAGGGAGACACTACTCCATTTTATGCAGATAATATTAAATATTATATTTCAATATCAAATCAAGGATATACTGGAGATTTAGAAATAGCAATGACACCAGAGCAATTCTTAAAAGATATTCTTGGGCAAGAAGCTGATACAAATGGAGCAATATTTGAAACTGCAGATGATATAAATGCAAGATTTGCACTTATGGGAGAAATAGATGGAGATGCAAGAAAAAGAAGATTTATATACTTTGATTGTACAGCTACAAGACCAAGTGCTGAAATGAATACAAACGAAGAATCAAAAGAGCCACAAACAGATACTATATCAATAACAATGTCTCCACGTTCTACTGACAGAGCAATAAAAGC
Organism: uncultured Clostridia bacterium; assembly: GCA_947630255.1. Classification (GTDB taxonomy): domain Bacteria; phylum Bacillota; class Clostridia; order TANB77; family CAG-508; genus CAG-452. Next base: position 10,299 of record CANRGU010000008.1, read on the forward strand.
TGTTATTGAGCCAACAGAAGAAAATCAAGAAGTATATAATACATTCTTCACAAAAGTATATGAAAAAAATGCAGCATCAGAGGCTGTGTAGGAGGTAATTTATGAAAACAATAACAATTTGCGACAAAGAATATCCGCTTGAATGTAATGCCTTAACATATGTTAAATATAAATCTTTTTTTAAAACTGGAATATTAAAAGATATGCAATTTATTAAAAACTATTTAATTAAGCAAACAGTAATAGCAAATCAAGTTAATGAAAAGAAGGTTAATGATGTAGAAAAAATAAGTCAAGTGTCAGAATATATGATAAATGATACAGATGAATTTATAGTTAAAGTTACACAATTAGCTTGGATTTTAATATATACGGCAAACAATAAAATAGAAAGTTATGAAGATTGGTTAAAATCAATAAATGAATTTAAAATTGATGCTGATTGGATTGCAGAGGTAACGGAATTTGCCGTAAATTGCTTTTGTTGATGAAGAGCTATCAAGAGAATTAGAGAAAATAAACAACGAGGATAAGACAAAAGAAATATTTCCAGAACATGAATTTATAGGTTCGTGTTTAAGAGTAGGTTTAACTATTGCTGATTTAAAGGAACTTACATATATAGATGTAATGAAGATACTTTTAACATTTATAAATAACAATAAAGAAACAACAAATCAGAGAACAGCTACTCAAAGAGATATAGACAAATTATTAGGATAAGAGAGGTTTTTTTCCTCTCTTATTTTAATAGGAGGGTTATATGGCAAGAAATGGAATTAAAGGAATAATTGTAGAAATAGGTGGAGATACATCAGGACTTCAAAAAGCATTAAGCAAAGTTGATTCTGCTACAGCTAATTTAAGTAAAGAACTAAAAAATGTTAATTCCTTACTTAAATTAGATCCAAAAAATACAGAATTATTATCACAAAAACAAACTGTATTAACTGAAAAAATAGAATCAACAGAAGAAGCATTGAAAACTTTAAAAAATGTACAGGGACAAGTAGTAAAACAATGGGAAAAATATAAACAAGTAGAGCCTCAGTTGAATAAAATTGCAGAAAGTTTAGATAAAGAAAAGAAAAATTTAGAGAAGTTAAAAAAAGAACAAGAAGAAGCAACAAAAGCATTTGAAAAAGGCAAAATTTCTGAAGAACAGTATAATAAAATAAATGAAGCAGTTAAAGAATGCAATAATAATATTAAAGCATTGAAAAAAGAGCAAAAGGAATTAAGTGAAGGTACAGTCCCAACAGAAAATTATAGAGCATATCAAAGAGAAATAGCTACTACTGAGCAAGAATTAAAAAAAGCAAAACAAGAATTAATTAATTTTAAAAATGAAAATTCAAATTGGAATAAGACAGGAAATTATTTAACTAAAGCAAGTGAAGAATTAGATATAATAGGAAATAAAATTAATAGTCTAGGAAATAAACTTACTGTAGGTGCAACAGTACCGATAGTAGCAAGTTTTACTGCAATGACAAATTCTGCTATTGAAACAGAAACAGCAGTGCAACAAGTTGATAGAATATATGGAAAAGCAGCAGAAAGTATAAAAAAATTTGCAGAAGAAAAAGCAATAGATTATAACATGTCAGCAAGTGAAGCATACAAGTATTCTCAAATATATGGTAATTTAATTCAATCAATAACAGATGACCAAACAGAAAATGCTACTAAAACACAAGAATTATTACAAGCATCTTCTGTAATAGCATCAGCTACTGGAAGAAGTATGGAAGATGTTATGGATAGAATTAGGTCAGGATTACTTGGAAATACTGAAGCTATCGAAGATTTGGGTGTAAATGTAAATGTCGCATTACTAGAAACTACAGATGCATTTAAAAAAATAGCAGGAAATAAAAGTTGGGAAAAATTAACTTTCCAAGAACAACAACAAATTAGATTATTAGGAATTTTAGAACAAACTTCAAAAAAATATGGGAATGAAGTCCAAGATAATACTGCATCAAGCATTCAAAAATTAACAGCAAAGACAAAGAACTTAACAAGTAATTTAGGAAAAAAACTTTTACCAATTGCAAATGACATATTAGAAAAAGCAGATGATTTAATAGATAGTTTTGGAAATTTAAGCGATGAACAGCAACAGAATATAGTAAAAATAGGATTAATGGTTGCAGCAGCAGGACCATTGCTAAAAATTGGAGGAACTGCAATAACAACTATTGGAAAAGCATCTAAAGGGATTGGTACATTTACACAAGCAATAGGAGTAGCAACTGGAAAAATAACATCTACGAAAGATTCAGTAAATAATCTAGCTAAAGTTCTTCAGGGATTAACAAGTCCAGCAGGTTTAGCAGCAGTTGGTATTACAGCAGCAGTAACAGTAATAGTAGCACAAATAAAAAAAGCAGAAGAAGAAACAAAAGAGAAGTTTTCTTCAATGGGGCAAGCAGCAACAGACTTTTATGAAGGCATACAAAATGCAGAAGGTTATCTTGATAAATTTAATAATACTTTATTTGCTTCAACTGAAGAACAAGAAAAACTTCAAAAAGAAATGGATGATATTCAAGCAGGAATAACAAAAATATGTAAAACTGCATCTGATGAGCGTAGAGGATATACACAGGAGGAAATAACTCAATTAGATGAATATTTTAATAAATTAAGGGAGTTAGAACAAAGAGAATTAGAAATAGAACAGCATAGAGCAGAAGCAATTAGTCAGTCAGCAAAAACAGAAAGTGAAGCATTTCAAGGAACATTAGAAGAATATAAACAAAGGTCGCAAGAATGGATTTTAACGGCACAACAACAAGCAGATAAACAAATAGAAATTGCTGAAAATAATAGAATAAATACAATAGCATTATTAAATAGTCAGTATTCAGAAGAAGATAGACTTCATAATGAAGAATATCAAAGAAAAATTACACAGGCAGAAGCAGATTATCAAGCTGCAGTAGAAGCAGCAAATAAACAAGTTGGAGCAATTTCTTCTATATATGCACAGGGTTACGCAGATAGAGCTAACCAAGATGGTGATTTTTATGAACATATGTTACATTATAATGCATTATGGCAAGAAGAAGAGGAAAGACATGCTAATAGATTACAAGAAATTGAAGATGGTAATTATGATAAATGGCTAGGAAGAACAAAATCTGTTGGTGCAGAAATAGATAAAAATTCCGTACAAAGAAGAAAGATAATGAATGAAATGTATAACAGCATGTCTGAATCAGAAGTACAACAATTAGGAAGTTGGCTTGCAATGTTAGCAAATACAGAAATGTATGGAGGAAAAATAACAGATGAGGATAAAAAAATTGTAGATACTATTATAGAAACTTATGATAATATGCCTAAAAAAACAAGAGAAGCTATGAAAAATGCAATGTCACCTATGTTAGAAGAAATGGAAAATAAAGAGCCTTCTCTATTTGCAAAAGCATCGGGAATTGCAAATGGAATTTTATCAAGATTAAAACAGTCATTTGATATACATTCTCCTTCAAAAGAAACTAGAGGAATATTTCAAAATGTAATGAAAGGTGCTGAGTTAGGTCTTGATGATGAAGAAAAATCTTTAAATAAACAAATAGAAGATATAGCAAATAAAATGAAAGTTAATTTTTCTAATATGATACCAAATATGGGAGCAATAAAACAATCAGTAATTGACCAAACAAGAACAATATTTACAACACCATCAATAATAATTAATGCTCAAGATGAATTAACACCAGCAAAAATAAATAGTATTATAAATGCAGTAAATAGAAGGTTAGGAAGTCAATATTAAAAAATAATAAAAATTACAAATTTCGACAAATATTACAATATATTTATTGTAATATTATATTAAGGTGGTATAATGAAAAAAATAATAAAAAAGTGGTGGTTTTGGTTAATTATTATATCTATAATATTTAGTATTACCATTTTAATATTAATACTAAATAAGAATAATGGAGTTGGAACTGCAGGAATAAGTGTAGATGAATTTAATAAAATACAAATAGGAATGTCACAATTTGAAGTAGATGGAATTGTAGATAAACTAAATGAATGGAATAATGATGAAATTTATGAGAAATGTTGTGAAGAAATAAGTAAGTCACAACAAGAACATGTCTATACTTATGTGTATAAATATTATGGAGAAAAAGGTGGATTTGCGATAATAACATATGCAGTAGATTATAGTGATGGTACTTTTTTTGAAATGCCAGAAGTAGTAAAAAAGGAGAAAGTCAATTTAAAATAAAAATAAATACTCTAAATGAGTGTTTATTTTTTACCCTTTTTTATACTTAAACTATCTTCTCCGTACATACCTCTATCAATAGCATATTGTTTTAATATATATTCAATTTCCATATTTAAAGAACGACTATCTTCTTTAGCAAATACACGAATATTATTTAGTACGTTCTCATCTATTCTTAATGTATATTTAGGTTTTTTACTTGGCATATTATCAACTCCTTTTATAAGTGACATCATTATTATATCATAATGACATATAAAAATCAAATATTTAAAAATTATTAAAAAAATTTTAAAAATATGCTTGACATACAATTAAAAATATTATAATATATATCCAAGGTCAACAAGCCGTCACTTGTATGGCACTAAAATCGAAAGGAGGAATAAAATGAATATACGATATGCGGAATTTCCTTTAAACATTCCAGTTGATTTAAAAGATTTTTTAACAACAAGAGCAAAACAGCGAGGAGTACCAAGAAATGCATTAATAACTAATTTACTATGGGAATATAAGGAAAAAATAGAAAATGAACAAAAAAATAGATAATGTGCGGTCTGGTAAACTTTACACATTATCTAACACACAAATACTTTGCAAAGTATTTCTATGTTTAATTATACTATATAGAAATCCTTTTGTCAAAGTATTTTGGAAAATTTGATAGGAGGATTTTTATTATGGCAAAATTAAATGTTATTTACAGAATGAAAGATGATGAGAAAGATTATTTTAAAGGAAAAACATATTATACAATCTCATTTGAAAATGGAAATACAGAAATAAGCATAGCACCAGAAGAAACAAGAAAACTAGCAGACATAGTGCATGACATAGAAAAAGAATTACAAAATAAGTTTTATTTACAAGAAAACAAAGGATTTGAACTAGATGATGTAACTAAGGCAGTAATAGAACTTGAAAAAGAACAAGAAGATAGAATAGATAATGTTGTTTATAACTTTTGTAAAAACAATTATCAAAAAGTATTAGAGGGGAAAACAACACTAGATTACTTAATAAATGTATTAGAAAAAGAAGGTGTTGCAAATGCTTAATTATTGGGGAATATTTTTTACTTTTGGAATACCTAGTTTTGTTTGGATTATAGAAATAATATTTACTTTAAAGGAGGAATTTAAACATGAATGAATTACAAATATTTAAGAATGATGAATTTGGAGAAATGAGAGTATTAGAAATAAATAATGAACCTTATTTTGTTGCAAAAGATGTGTGTGAAATTTTAGATATAAAAAATACTACACAAGCAATAGGTAGACTAGATGAAGATGAACGCACTATGTTAAACATAGGTCGTCAGGGAAATACTAATTTAGTAAATGAATATGGACTATATAATTTAATATTAGCAAGTAGAAAAAAAGAAGCAAAAAAATTTAAAAGATGGGTAACTCATGAAGTATTACCAGCTATAAGAAAAACAGGTGGATATATAGCAGGAGAGGAGGAGATGTCAGAAGATGAACTCGTGTTAAAGGCAATGCAAGTTTTAAATAGAAAAGTGGAGGCATTAGAATTAAGAGCAGAACAGCAACAACAATTAATAGGAGAGCTTAAACCAAAGGCAGATTATACAGATAAAATACTACAAAATAAAGGACTAGTAACAATAACAGCAATAGCAAAAGACTATGGAATGTCTGGGGAAAAAATGAATGAAAAACTCCACGAATTAGGAATACAATATAAGCAAAGTGGACAATGGTTTTTATATGAGAAATATCATAATAATGGTTATACTCATAGTGAAACAATAGATTTGACACATAGAGATGGAACAAGATTTGTAAAGATGAACACCAAATGGACACAAAAAGGAAGATTGTTTTTATATAACTTATTAAAAGAAAATGACATTGTTCCAGTAATAGAAAAATAAAAAAACAGCATCAGATTAAAATCTGGTGCTTTTATTATACAAAAAAGAGGTGCAAAATGGTAAGAGAATTTTATATAGAAAATGAAACAGGACAACGTTTTTCTATGATGGATATAGAAAAGGGTTGTTTTTTAAGTTCTCCAACAGGGCTTGGTATTTCTTATGATATTCAATACGAGCAAATAGGAAATAATTTTATCCCAAATTCTAAAAAAAATACACAAGGGCAACCAGGTGGAGAATTAATATTTAAAAAATATGACAACTATAGAAAATTTATAGATTTTGTAGAAAATGCAGAAAATTTAAAATTTGTTTATAAAATACCTTTCGAGAATGGACTTAAAGAATATTTTAGAGATATAGATATATCTAGTATTGATAAAACTGAAATCGGTACAGATGCAGTTTTAAGAGTTCCTGCGATATTTAATTGTAAAACACTGTGGTATGAAGAAAATACAATTATTTATACTATTGAACCACAAACAGATGAGATTCGTTGGGATTTTAGATGGGATAGTAAATTCTCTGATTATAATAATAGAAATTTAAATTATATCAATAATGGACATATAGAAGCACCAGTTCTAATAGAAATTGATGGAAATGTAATTAATCCTAAAATTGAACTTTATGTTGAAGGAAAATTATATCAAACAGTAGAAATTACAGCTGAAATTAAAGAATATGAAAAGTTAATATATGACACTAGAGAAAATCAATTTTGTATTGATAGACAAAATACAGATGGAAGTAGAACAAGTCTATTTAGTTTAGATAATATAAAATTTGAAAATGATAATGTTATAAGACTTCCATGTGGTAGAAGTTGTGAAATTAGACTTACAGCAGACAATGAAGTTCTTAATGCTAGAATAACAATATTCCCTCGATATAAAGCAGTTTAAAGGGGGTACAATATGAATGAGAAAAACCAATTAACAGTAACTTTCAATGGAGGAAGTTACTTAGCAAAATATAATGAACAAACTGATTATTACGAAATAGATTTAGAAGCACCTTCTGAAAAAGGTGGAATATATGTTGCAGAATTAAGTTATACAAATAGTTTACAACAAAAATATGAAGATAGTATTGATATTCAAGTATTCATAAAAGAAGCAATTAAAGTAGAAACGAATAAAGTATTTATGTGGATATTTGATTATAAAGATTTTTCAGTAAAAGATATAGTAGAAATAGCAGACTATGAAATTAATATAGATGAAGAAACAAATAAGAAAACAATAATAAAAGTTTTAAAAAAGAATACAGCTAAGGCAAGAGATATTATTGCAATAAAAAAGAATAATGAAGTAGTATATTGGGGAACTATTGAAAATATTAGCAATGAAGATGGAAATAAACTTTACGAATATACAATTAAATATATAACTAATATATTTGACCAAACTGTAGAATTAAAAAATGAAAATATAATTAAAGAAACAGGAGTAGAAGATTTTATAGCTGATGCAATATATAGAAATTTCATAACTAATGAAGATACATTTGTTAATCTTGCTTGGCTTGAAATAGAAGTAAAAACTCATACAAAAAAACAAACAAGTGTAACTAATGTAGAAAATAATATATACAACTTGCATACATGGGCAACTAACTGTACACAGAATTATGATATTGTGTACAGTTTTTCTATTGCAAACAAAAAATTCAAAATGACAATCGAAAGTAAAGAATACAATAAAGAATTGATTGATGTAATTGCTCAGGCTATTTCTAATTATTCTGAAGTTTTTGAAACAGATGTAGTAAGTAAAGTAATAGTTTTATATAACAAGAAAAATGGTGTTGAAAGCAAAGGTAATTATACATTGTATTTACTTATAGACAGAACAACAACGACAGATAAAACGAATCAAAATAGAGCAGAAGGTAGGACAATTACAACATTTACTGAAAATTTTGAAGATGCAGAGCAAACTGCATTAGATTCAATGAAATCTAATTTGTACAATCACAATATAACTTTTAATTATTATGATAGATTTTTAAAAGTTGGTACACCAATAGCAATTAAAACAAGAGAGTCATTAATTTTTGATACTTATATATCTGCAATAAAAATTACAAATAGCAAATTTATTGAATACACATGTGGAAATATAAGAATTAATCTAATAGACAAATTATTAAAAGAAAGGAAGAATTAAAAATGCTAAAAGGACATGTTTTTTCAAAGCAATTATTTGGAAATCCAATATTTGCTTTATTTATTAATACTTTTTTAAATGGTAAAAATGGAGTAAGCAACAACTACAAAAATGGAATGGCTGTTAGTTTTAGTGGTCCAAACATAACTATTCAAAGTGGAGCTGTTTGTATTCAAGGTAGATTTTTAGAAGAAGATTCATATACAACTATTCCTGCTGGAACAGACAGTGCTTATTGTAAATTGGTAATTGAAATAGATTTAGATAAACAAAATAGTGAAAGCGAGTTTGTTCAAGGAGCATATAAGATAGTAAAAGGAAGCGGAAGTTATCCTGCTCTAACTCAAACAGATATTGTAAAAAATAATTCTGGAATATATCAATATGAGTTAGCTAGATTTAGAACTTCAAGTAGCGGAATATTAGAGTTTCAAGATATGAGAACATTTTTAGATTTTCAAAGTATTTATGATGCAATACAGACTGAATATAGAGAAATTTTGAAACAATTACAGGAAGAATTTGCGAATGTAGAAGATGGAAGTGCTTATTTATTAAAATCAGGTGGAAAAATTGAAGGAGATTTAGAAGTTACAGGTAGTATTAATGGAACTGTAAATAAATCTAAAGATAGTGAAATTGCAGACAAACTAAGTAATGCAAGAAAAATAACTTTATCAGGAGCAGTAAGCGGTAATGCAGATTTTGATGGAAGTAAAAATGTAATTATAAATACAAATCTATCAAATATTGCAGTATTGACTGGGAAAATAAGTTTGTCAAATGGAAGTGGAAATGTACAAATAAATTATCCTTCTGGATTTAATATGAATAATTGCGTACCAATTTCGTATGGATGTGTTTACAATTCTGGAGGTTGGTGGGGATTTGGATATGTACAAAGTGCTATTAGTACAGGAGTAAGATTGTCTTCTAGTAGTTTGACTTTTTATGCAGATGGAGGAGCTATAAGTGGTAACCAAAATTACAAAGTAGTTCTTATGAAAATATCATAGGAGGGATCCTATATGGCAACAAAAATAATAGAAAAGATAATAGAGCCAAGCAAAATTTCTGTTGGCTCTACTTTTAAATTAAAGATAAGAATAGATAAACAAAAATACACATTAGGAGATTTGAAAAAAGTAAAATGTAGTTATTTAAAAACATTAACTTGTAAAGAAATCAATGAAGGAGGCTAGAAAATGATAACAGAAAAATATGGGTTGCAAACTTTTGAAGATACTGATTTAGCAGATTTACCAAATTATTCTAAGACTATGAATGATGCAATTATAGAAGCATTAGACAATAATAAAGGAGAACCAGGAAAGGAAGGACCTCCTGGACCAGCTGGAGGAGTAAATAGTATAAATGGATTACAAGGAGATATAGTAGAGACACGCTACAATACAACATTAATGGAAAATTTAATAAGCACAGAGCTAGAAATACCAGCAAATTATAAAGTAGGAACAAATTGTTTACAAGTATATTTTGAAGGAGAATTATTAGAAAAAGACATACATTATGAAGAAGTAGGAGAACCAGATTCTATAAGTAACAAAATAAAAATAGACTGGCTAACAAAGTGGAAAGAAGAAACAGGAGAAGATGAACTAATCTTCTCTTTTATTATACAACGGAACTTATGAGGAGGCGAGTGTATGAAAGCACCTCAAATATATGAATTAATGAAAAAATTAAAAGAAGAGAAAAATGAAAAATACTATAAAGTTGGGGAGACTTGCAACTTGGTTACAAAAGGAATGTTGATCACAGGTGGATATATATCTGGTGGAAGAAAAGTAATAGTAGCTTCTGTTGTTCTATCAAAAAAGGTTTTATCTGATATAAAAAGCGCATCAATAAAAGAATTTGACATAGTTTTTAGAAATCAGAATGGATATATAACTCTACCAAAGCAGTCTGGAGGAACTGTTAATTGCACTGAAAATAGTGATTTTAGTTCTACAGAGTGCACTATTGTTTCAGAAAATACTATTCAAGTTGCATTTAATGCAAAAGAAGATTTTGTTATTAACGGAAGTCAAACAGCTGTAACTAATAATACACCAATTGCATTGCAAATAAATAAATTAATATTAGAATTTTCAAATATAGCAAGTGATGAGAGCATAGAAGGACCAGAAATGTTTGATTAGAAAACGAAGGAGGTAAAAGGTGGATAATTCGATAATAGTAGCTATAATTACTGGTGGAATGTCACTATTAGGAGTAGTGATAAGTAATTATTCAGCAAATAAGAAAACAGAAGCACAATTAGATAAGCATCAAGCAGTAACAGATACTAAAATAGTTGAATTAACAAGAGAAGTACGAGAACACAACAATTTTGCCAAAAGGATGCCAGTTGTGGAAGAACAAATAAAAGTGATAAATCACAGAATAGAAGATTTAGAAAGGAAGAAGGTAGATTAACATGAAAATACATCAAACCCTTGGCGCTGTAAGAGAGAGAGAGAGAGAGAGCAGTAATTTAGTGAACAAAAAAAGAGGTGATTTAAAATGAAAGCACCTCAAAAATACGAAGAAATGAAAAAACGTAAGATGTTAGAAAACCAAATTCAAGATGAATTGTATTATAAACCTGGAGATAGTATTAGTTTAGGAAAAGATGATGTAAGAGTTTATATGAATGGCATGCTGACTTCTGGACGAACTAAAGTATTTGCTACATTATCATTAAGCAAAAGACTAGATAAAATTAATAGTATTGTAATAAAAAATGTTGAAGTAGTTTTTAGAAATTATCAGGGTTATTTTTTTCATGACCAGAATGACTCAATATATACATTAGATCAATTAACAAATTCATCAGCGACAAAAGTCGAAGGAAGTAATAACATGATAACTTTATTATTACGGACAAGCAAGCTCATTTTTAATAGATACAACAAAACAAACTACTGCTGATAATAATTCTCCAGTATCGTTAGAATTTATAAACTTAGAATTAGAATTTAAATAAGGTAAAAATCAAGGAGGTGAATTAGTATGAGTAATAAAGTATATGATGTTTTAAAATGGATAGCAATAGTATTTTTGCCAGCACTAACAACTTTCGTTGGTGTAATATTGCAATGTTTCGATGTAGGATGCACAGACATTGTACTTACAATAATGACCGCATTTGATGTATTTTTAGGTGCTGTACTTCAAATATCTAATGCAAATTATAAAAAGAATAATTAATATGGTAAGGAGAATAATTATGGAAGAAAAAATAGAAGAGGAAATACAAACAGTATTTAATGAAGATGCTATTGATATATTAGTTGAAGATGGACAAGTAGAAAATCAAGAAAAATCTGAACAAGAGGAGGTACATAAATAATGAATATTAGAACAAGTAAACCAAGTAATAATAAGTTTTATATAACAACTTCTAAAGGGGGATATTCTCAATGTGTACAAGGAAAACCTACTGATGCAGGTGCAAATGTACTTGCAAATTGTGTAGGATATGCTTGTCGGACGTTTTAATGAAATAATAGGAAGTATGAAATATCCTACTTTATATTGTAATGCTGAAAATTTTATTGAAAGAGCTAAGTCACTTAAACTAGAAATTTCAAGTGTACCAACCTTAGGTGGAATAATGGTATGGCAAAAAGGTGCTACACTTGGAAATAAAGATGGAGCAGGACATGTTGCAATAGTAGAGAGAATTGATAGTGCTAATCAGATATATACAAGTGAAAGTTCATATGGAGGAACAAAATTTTATAATTCAACCAGGACAAACTCTAATGGACGTTGGGGAATAGGAGCAGGCTATACTTTTAGAGGTTGTATTGTAAATCCAGCTATAGGAAAAGTTACGGCTAAAACAGATACTAATTCTAAATTTAAAGTAGGTCAAACATATACAACACAAGTAATATTAGCAGTAAGAGAAAAAGCTGGAAAAAATAATGACAGAATACCTTATGAAAAATTAACAGCTAATGCAAAAGCTAATGCATATGCAGATGGACCAAATAAAGGTTATTTAAAAGAAGGAACAAGAGTAACTTGTTATGAAGTAAAGAATGTAGGAAATGACATTTGGATAAGAATACCATCTGGTTGGGTAGCAGGATACTATCAGGGCAAAACATATGTAAAATAGCCAAAATCAAGGCATAAAAGTATATTGCTAAAAAATAAAAAGACCTTAAAATCAATTCTCGAGAGTCGATTTTTGGCTATATTTTAAGGAAAAATAAATATTGACAATATTAAGAAGAAATGTTACAATTATATTACAATCCTAAATTTGACAGTTAAGCCATGAAAATATTGATATACCAATACTTTCATGGCTTTAAAAGTGCACAATGTTT
>CANRGU010000009.1 GCA_947630255.1 uncultured Clostridia bacterium
ATCAATTTATTTAAGTTTGTTTCTACAAATTCAAATTCTTTTCTAGTTGGTGTTATTTGAAGTATTGCTGTGTCAGATCCTACTTTTAGTAGTCCTTCACCAATTAAACAAGTTACTAAAAAGCTTGCTTCACCTTCGCTTAATTTAAATACTTCTTTTAGGTAATTTATTTCTGATTTATCTTGTGCTAAAAATAGCTTTGTATCTGATGAAGTTAAAACTGCTTGTGCTTCGGGATTTTCATAAAAATCTTGGAATCTTTGTGAAATTATAGCGAGTGATACATTTCTTTTTCTGGCACGTCTTGCCATTTTGTTTAAGAATTCTACTGCCTCTGGATATGGCAATAGCATCCATGCCTCATCCACTAAAACCCTTTTCTTTGTTGCTTTTTCTCTATCTTCACTATTCTTTTTAACATATTTCTCCCAAATCCAAGAAAGCAATACTTGCTGAGCAAGTGGTCTTGCAAATCTTTCTTCTAGCTGAGAAATATCTAAGTTTATAAATGTTGCTCCATCTAATAATTCAAAAGTTGATTGTCCATCAAAATATGCCATTTGTCCATTACATTCCCTTACATATTGTTTCATAACTTTTACTAAATAGCTGTAATGAAATTGATAGTTAGGATCTGTATTTTCTTTTGATTTTAGTACTAATGTTTTATACCACGATCCTATTGTTGGCATTTCTTTTTTTGCTTTATATAATGAATCTCTTTTATAATTGCTTGTAGAAGCTTCATATAAACTGTTTGGATCTGCTGTGATTCCATATTTTACATATTCTTCTGCCACTGTTTCTGCAATAATTTGTTTTGTAATTTCATTTACTTCCTTACTTCTTGTACTACCTCTTGCCATTGTAAGTAAAACTTGTGTTACGTCTTCTACTTTATTTTCTACATTTAAAATTAGTCTTTCTTTTCCTGTGATTTCATCTTTTACTCTTTCTGGCTCTATATCAAATATATTTATAATTGTTTTTGATGTTGGTCCAAGTACTACATTTATACCTCCGTAGTGCTTCTGCCACTGCTGAATATTCGCCTTCAGCATCTAATGCTAAGCTTTCAATACCCATTAAAACTGATGATCTTGATATTAATGTTTTCATTGTAACAGATTTTCCAGCACCAGATTTTGCAAATATAACCATGTTATAATTTGTAAGTGATGGATGGAAATTATCAAATAATATTGGTACACCAGTTTGTTTATTAAATCCAAGTGGTATTCCTGTTAAATGTCCAACTTCTGATGTTGTAAATGGGAATACTGTTGCCATTGAGTTACGGTCAAATGTATGGCTTTTATTTATAGTATTTTTCATTAAAGGTAAATTTGATTTAAAAGCTTCTTCTTGCATTGCCCATGCAGATTTTATTCCTACTAGATTTTTTGACATTTCTGTTGCAAGCATTTTTGAATAAGCATCTAATGTTTGCAAATTGTATGCAAATAATGTTGCTACAATTGTTGCCTCAAATAATTTATTAAATCCTGAAGCAATTTGGTCTCTTAACTCTTCTGCTTCTAATCTTTTTTGTGTTATTATGCTTTCTCTATTTATATTTCCTCTATCTGCTGCAACAATTCTTTCGGTTTCTAGCTGATTAATTGTTCTATTTAGCTCTGTTTGTGACCTTGCCTCTGGAATTGGATTAATATATATAGATGTATTTATATCTCCAAATAAGTACATACTCCTAAATAATTCTGGAAAAGTACACATACGAGGTAAACTTGATACAAAGAAGCTTCTTGCATATCTCGTTGTGTCTGCTATTATTTCTAGATGATCTATATTAGAAGCATCTATTCCAGATGGTGCTATTAATTCTTTTATTGTCTTCTTTTTTAAAATTTCTAATTCTGGCTCTTCTTCTTGCTCCATTCTAAGCATTTTTTCTCGTTCTTCTAGTTCCTGTTTTCTTTTCTTGTTTGACCACATTATCATTTACCTCCCCTTCTTTTGTATTTTCTCCTTCAATTCTTTTTATTGCTTCTTTTGCAACATCTTTTCCTATATATTTTTTGTTTTCTTTAATTATTAATGTTGCTAATTCTGCTACTGAATCATCAAAGTTCTGTTCTTTTCTTTCTAAAGCTTTTTCTTTCTCAGTTTTTATTTCATCTACTTTTTGTTTCGCTAGCTCTAATGCCTTTTCTTCAATAGCTTTATTTATTGCTAACATCTTTTTGTCTAATACATCTGGTGCTGTAGAATAAAGTTCCCCATATCCTGCATTAAGTGCTTTATCTATTCCATATGTTTCTGAATCATCTCTATTATATGCAACATATAATAGCTCAACTAAATCATTCGAATCTAGCACTCTAGATTTCATATTACATGCAAATAAAGTTCTTGTTATAGACTGTGCTCTTGTGTATAATTCAGAAAATATCATGTTTCTTTTTTCTTCTTCATCTAAAAAATCGCTACCAAGTTCCGATGTATAATATGGAATTATTATGTAATAATATTTTCTAAGTACATTTTTATTTGAACTCGTAGTTTCAATGTTGGCTACTATATCTTTACCATAATCATATAAGTTTTGTTGTCTTACAATTTCCATTCTTAAATCATCTATATCTCTTCTATCATATCCACCGTTTTGCAACATTTTATTAAATCTATTTTTATTATTTTCTAGTTCTTCTCTTATTTGATTTATTCTTCTGTTATAATTTTCAATACTAGAACTAATATTTATTGTTCTCGTTTGTGTATATATTTGTATTGGATGTCTTAAAGTATTTAGAAATTGAATAAATCCCTGTTCAACAGATGTTTGTTCTATTTCTGACATTAAATCATAATTAATTCCTTCACACTCTATAGCCATTAAATATCTTGTTCCATTATTTTGAACTATCATATTATCTTCTATTTTATCAAATTCCATAAAATCAAATACTGAAAGTTTTGTATAAGTTTTACTTGATCCGCCTTTTGTTTTAATGCTGCTTATTTTACCTTCTTGATTATTATTCTTTTCTTCATTTTTACTTTTTCTAGACATCTGCCAATATATAAAAAACAACACTATAATTGCAAAAAATAATATAGTTACTGCAATTGTTAATATATCCATTGTATCCATTATTTTTTTCCCTCCTCAGTATATAAATAAATTCTATTTTTCTTTTGTTTAAACTTTATTAGTCTTAAAATAGCTTCATCAATATTTGCTCCACTTGCTTTTCTAGTTATTTCAAAAGCAGGGCTATCTGGCACTTTAAATGTTCCTATTGCAAATCCTATTGCAGCAAATAGTAATACAGCTCCTATTCCTACATAAGTCCAATTTATTAGAGAGAATATATAATAGAATATTAGTCCAAATCCTCCACCAACTACTGTATATATCAATGCCTTTGTTGAAAATATTGCTAAAATTCTTCCGCTCTCCTTTTACATTTCTGGGTATTTCATGTGTAGCCAAATCACATTCCTCCTTTGTCATCTTATATGCGCAATCCTTCTAATTATACTTATATTAATTATATCAAAGTTATACAGTTTTTGGAAGATATTATAGAAAAAATATATTTTTTTAATATATTTGTAATATTTTTGTAATAAAAGGGGCAAAAAAATAGTTCTCCTTTATATATCAAGAGAACTATTCATCTTATTTGCATTTCTCATTAATCTGCAAGTCCAAAAATCATATTTGCAATTTGTAATGCTAGAACTACTACTATTACACCAACTATTAATGGTACAAATGATTTTTTGTATTCTGCTTTTTCTTCTACACTACCTAGCATATATTTTACACCAAGTATTGCTACGATTATAACTGCTGCAATTGCTGCTATATTCCTTATAGTTGCTACAATATCTGCTGCTTTTTTAGCAATTGTAGCAGTATCTGCTGCTTCTCCTGCTGGAATTGATACTCCTCCTACGGTTCCTGCTTCTGTTGTTGCAAAACAAACTGTAGAAAATGTACTCATCAATGCAACTATAATCAACATTGTAGAAATTAATTTAATTGATTTTTTCATAATTCTATCCTCCATTCTATTATTTTTATATAATAACTTTCTTGATATGTCAAGAAAACTTTAAAAACTAAATTATTTGTAATATTATTTTTATTGTGCTTAATTCTTTACTTATAAATATCTTTCAAGTCTATTCCATTTTTTTGGAGAAATCCTTTATTCAATGTATAGCGGTAAAATTCGAACCAATTTTTTCCTAACCCTAAATATGGATCATTCCTTCCTTGATTATTATTATTATAATCATGTATTTGCTCAGCAATCTTTTGTTCTTTATATGTCTCTATAATTTTGTCATCGCTCCACTTACTAAAATCTGTAGTGGCATAAGTTGGTTTGTAGGAAGATTCCATTTTATTTCCCATATTTACTGCTACTTTCCATATTATAAATGCTCCAAATACTACTATACAACCTATTATATATGGTGCTAATGCTTCAGAAACTTTTGCTTTTCCCTCTGCGCTACCTAAAATAAACTGAAATCCTAATATTGCTCCTATTATTACACTTACACATATCGCAATACTTAATAATACTTTATATATATCAGAAGATGTTTCTTGTAATTTTCCTTCATCTATTACACTTTCTATTGGGTCTCCAGCTTGTAAAAAATCCTTTCCATCTTCTATCACATCTGCGGCAGCATAACTTCCCTGTGAAAATATTACATTCATTAATATTAAAATTATAAAAATTTTGATTATTATTTTTGTAGTGTTCATATTTCACCTTCTTTTACTAATTCACCATATCATATATTATGCTTGGTATAGTTGTTGCCATCATAAGTAAAAGGCATCCAAAAACATAAGTAAATAAATCCTGTTTATAATCAGCTTTTTCTTGTAAAGAGCCAAACATATATTTAACTCCTATTATTGATAAAACTATTACTGAAGCTAATACACCTATTGTTCTAATAGTAGCTAATATATTTCCGGTCATTGTAGCCAATGTTCCTACATCCTCTTGTTCTATTTTCCCAACTGCATAATCCTCTGGATTAATTCCTGTATCTGAAGCTTTTACTGTCATAGGAAATATTACTATTAACATTATTATAAATATTACAATTATAAATCTATTTGTTCTCATAATTTATCTCCTATCCATTAAATTATAACATAGTTTTCCATTAATTTCAACTGTTTCGTTCATTTGTGTTCTTATTTTAGCATATTATCATTGTTTTTGTAAAGTTATAATCAAAATGTCTTAATTTTGTAATGCTTTTGACACATAAATTAAAAGCAAAAGTGAAGATATCCGCTACCTTCACTTTCTCTTCTTATGTTTTCCATATATCTGTATTAGTACTTTTCATTAATTTTTTATTATAATATTTCGTTATTAGTTCATCTAATTCTATGCTTAACTTATATGTTTTATCATAATTTTTTTCGTTTGTTATACTTTCATTTAATTTTCGCCTTAATTCTAGGATTTCCTCATCTAACATAGATTATCAGCTCCTTTTATCAGTTTTTTCTTTTGTATATTAATAAAATACCATAATTTTACATTAAGGTCAATAAAAAAACAGCATAAATGCTGTTTTTACGCAAGTTTCGTATGCCATTTTTCTTGATTTTATAACATCTGATTAGTTTTTATTATGTTTTATTTTTTTGTTTTATCAAAAAGACTAAAAAACGACAATTTATAATTTACTTACTATTTTTTACTACTGATAACACTGTTTTATCTTTTAAAAATACTTTTTTTAATATTTCATGTGTGTATTCTGGTGTTATTTGTTTATATTCTTCTAAATAATCAAAACTGTTTATTCCTTTAAAATAATCTGTTATGAACATTCTTGCTATGTCTGATACATTGTTGAATTCTTTTACTGAATCTCCATATAGCATATTTTTTATTCTTTCAAAGTCCTCAGAATTTAAACCATTTTCTTTTAGCCTTTCTATTTCTTTTTCTACCTCTTCTTGTACTTTGTCTGGATCTGGTGATACGCCAGTTATTGAGATATGTGCATAGTTATCTGTAAATTCATATTCTAAAAATGGCTCTGAGATTAATAGTTCTTTTTCATATAATTTTTTGTATAAATTAGAGCTTTTTCCAATAATCATGTTTAATAAAATTTCTATTGCTATGTGTTTTTTGACTATGTCTTCATTTTTTTGCGGAACTTTGTCTTTTACTCCTATTACAAATAGTGGCATGCTTACTTCCATTGTTTGTTCTATTCTTTTTTGCACTATTTCTTCAGGTTCTTCTTCGTATATTCTTTTTATTTCTGCTTGATTTGGCTTTTCTATTAATCTCCTCTTTACTTCTTCTATTAATTCTTTTGGTTCAAAGTCTCCGCAAAAACACATTACCATGTTTGCTGGATTATAGAATGTATTATAACATTTGTATAAAATATTTTTATCTATTTTATATATTGATTCTACAGTTCCTGCTATATCAATTCTAATAGGATTATTTTTATACATATTTCTTATTGCATTCATGTATACTACCCAGTCTGGATAGTCATCATACATTTTTATTTCTTGTGCTATTATTCCCTTTTCTTTTTCTACATTTTCGTCTGTAAAGTATGGATTTTGTACATAGTCCATTAATTCGTCTAAAGCAGGGTAAAAATTGTCTGTTGCTTCGAAAAGATATGTTGTGTAATTATTTGTTGTGTATGCATTGGCATTTACTCCTAATGCAGTTAGTGTGTCTAAGCTGTTTGTTCCGTTTTTTTGTTCAAACATTTTATGTTCTAAATAATGCGCAACCCCATCTGGAACTTCTGTTATATTTTCTTCACCTGGAACAATAAATTTATTGTCTATTGATCCATAATGTGTTGCCCACATTACATATTTTTTTCTTATTCCTTTTTTAGGAATTATCATGACTGTTAAGCCATTTTCTAGTTTTTCTATATATAATTTTTCTTTAATAGATGAATTTTCTATTATTTGCATAAAATTATTCTCCTTTTTAATTTCTCAAAAAATATATTGTATTAATTTTAATTTTGTTTCCAACATTTTTTACATCTTCTAGTTTTACTTCGTTTATTTTTTGTTCGTATTCTTCAAATGTTGTAAGCATTCCAGATAATTCTTGACCTATATAATACGTTATTTCTGAATCTTGCTCGTCTTGTGCTGATTGAATTCCAGAGATCATATATTTTTTGCTGTTTTCTAAATCTTCTTCTGTAAAATTTCCATTTTTCATTTCTTCTAATTGTTCTTTTATTATTTTTAATGCTTTTTCATAGTTTTCGATTTCTATTCCGCATCTTATATAAATGTTATTTTTTTGTCTTACATAGTTTGATCTTGCTGTGTATGCAAGGCTTGCTTTTTCTCTTACATTTTGAAATAGTTTTGATGTTGCGCTTTCTCCGAAGTATTACATTGTATATTGATACAGGAAATTTTGAATTATAATCATTTAATTCTACATCTAACCCTATAACTAGTTTTCCTTGTGTTACATCCATTTTGTCTTGTATTTCTTTTACTTTTATTTCTTCTTTGTTTTCTGTTTGTTCATTATTTACAATATAGTTTGGTTTTCTTTCTTTTAATTTTTTTATGTTTTCATTGTTTTTTACAAGTTCTAATATTTCTTTGGTGTCGAGCTCTCCTGAAATAAATATATCTATTTTGCTCGTATTTATTAATTCTATATAATATTTATATAAGTTTTCTGCATTTATTTTTTCTAAATCTTCAATATATCCATATTTGTATAGTCCATAAGGTTTATTTTTATACATTTCTTCTATACATCTATTTAATGCATATTGATCTTTATTATCTATTTTTGCTTCTATTAATCTTCTTATATTATTTTTTTCTGCTTCAACATATTCATTTTTAAATTTATCGTTTTCGATATATGGGTTTAGTATTATATCCAATAATAAATCTATACTATCTTTTGATATATTTTGGTTGCTATTTTCTGGAATAAAATTATCATTTAATGCTTCTAAGTAAAATTTTATTACATGATTATCTCCTATTTTTTCTACACCGCAGTCGAAGCTTGCTCCATACATATTTTCTAATTTTTTGGAGATTTCTTCTTGAGTGTTTAATTTTGCTGTTCCTCTTTTTAAAACTGCCGGAATTACAGTATCTAAAGTGATAGTTTCTTTATTTAATGGCAATGTGATAAATACAGCCATCAAATTAGTTTTAAACTTATTTGTGTCTATGCAATGCAGTTTTATTCCTTGCTTGATTTCTTTTATATTATATGACATATTTTTCCTCCTTGAATAACAATCATTTGTATTTTTTCCAAATATTTGGTTTTTATTCTTCTATTTTATTAGATAAATTTTAATTTATATCAATTTTTTATATGTGTAAATAATAAAACAAAAGGTGAAAAGTTCAATATCTTTTCTAACTTCTCACCTCTAATTTCTAAACTTTACTTTAAAACTTTCTTTTTCTTGCTGCTTCGGATTTTTTCTTTCTCTTTACACTAGGCTTTTCATAGTGTTCTCTTTTTCTTACCTCTTGCAAAACGCCATTTCTTACGCATTGTCTTTTAAATCTTCTTAATGCGTCTTCTATATTACCATTATTAACTTTTATTTCTGACACTTCTATTTCCCTCCCCTCACTACTGCTACTTGTATCATTTAGTGGGATTTAACTTTATGTATTATATCGCAAAAGTTAGTCGTTGTCAACTTTATTTATCATATTCAAATAAATCTCCAAGTGGTTTTGCTTCGTTTAGTCTTTTAATTGCTTCTGCAAATAATGGGGCGATTGATACTACTTTTATTTTATCTATTCTTTTTTCTTCTTCAAGTGGAATTGTATTTGTTATAACTAATTCTTTTATTGGAGATTTTTCTATTCTTTCAATTGCAGGTCCAACTAAAACTCCATGTGTTGCTCCAGCATATATTTCTTTTACTCCGTGTTTTTGTAGAATATGTGCTGCTTCTACTAATGTTCCTGCTGTGCTTATTTCATCGTCAAATATTACTGCTGTTTTTCCTTCTATATCTCCTATTATATTTGTTGCAACTGCATTATCGTTGTTTGATTCTCTTCTTTTATCTATTAAAGCAAGTGGACATTCAAAAAATTTTGAATATTTATATGCTTTTTTTGAGCTTCCTGCATCTGTTGCAACTACTACCATATTTTCTAGTTTTTTGGCTTGAAAATATTTTTCTAATAGATGTTTGGCAGTTACTCTGTCACATATTACATTAAAGTATGCTTGAATTGCTGGGTTGTGAAGATCACATGTTAAAACATGATTTACTCCAGCTGCTTCTAATAATGTTGCCATTAACTTTGCCGTTACTGGAACTCTTGATTGATCTTTTTTATCTGATCTTGAGTACATGAAGTATGGAATAACTGCAGTTATTCTTCTTGCGCCGGCCCTTTTGGCAGCTTCTATTGTTATTAATAACTCCATAACCCTTTCATTTACTGGTGGCTGAGTTGTTTGTACTATGTACACATCGTATTCTCTAACAGTTTCTTTTAATTGTACAAAAGTATTATCATTTGCAAATTTAAAAGAATCTTTTTTTCCAACTGGTATTCCTAAATTATCACATATTTCTTTTGTAAATTCTTCTGCAGAATTGCAGGCAAAAACTTTAATGTTATTCATTTTTATCCCCCTATCCAAAAATTTAAAGAACTTTTGCATTTTTCATTCTTTACTATTCATTTTTTGTCGGATTTTAACAAGTTTATTTTAGCATTACATGTATAGGATTTCAATATCTAATTTAAAAAAAATAGAATAATTCGCATTTTGCAAATTACTCCATTTATTTTTTTATATATAACATTAGAAGCTTCTTGAACTTCCTCCTCCGCCAGAAGAGCCCCCTCCACCGGAAAATCCTCCTCCAGAAAAGCCACCACCTGAGTGACTGGAAAATCCTCCTCCGTAGTATCCACCTGAGCTTCCTCTTAATAAAAGGAATATTAAGTTGAATATTAGAATTGGTATAACAAACGCTACAATCTTTAATATAGAATATGAAATTAGTGCCAATATTCCTATGTAAATAGACCTAACTGCAATTTTACTCTTTTTGTTCATGCTTTGTGTTGATAATCTTACTATGCTAGATAAAATTGCTGATATGATAATGATTCCTTCAACTAAATTAATTTTATTTTCTATTGTAGTTTCTCCTGCTTGTGCTTTTATTGTTCCCGATAGGGTGATGTCATATTCTTTGCATACTTCTTCTAAAATAGCACTGAATCCATTTTTTATTCCTTCATCATAATTATCATTTTTTAAATATGGAATAATATATTCATCTTGTATTCTACCAGTTTTACCATCTGGCAAAGCTCCTTCTAAGCCGTATCCCACTTCAATTCTAAACATTCTATCCCCTGTTGAACATAGTAAGAGAACTCCATTGTTTTTTTCTTTGTCCCCAATTCCAAATTTTCTAACTAGTTCCGTTGCATATTCTTCTATAGATTCACCATCTAAACTCTTTACCGTAACTACTACGATTTGGGCTTGTGTTTTGTTATTCAATTCTACATTCATGTTCATTATATACTGCTTTGTTTCATCGCTTAAAACTCCAGCGTAATCATTTACATAAAACTGTTTTGTAGGTTCAACTACTGCAAATGATAAATTATAAGAAAATGCTAATATAAAAAATATTAGCATTATTATTCCAATTAATAGCCTTTTATTATTAATCGAAGTTGACATTTGGAACCTCCTGACTTGCTTCAGATGCTTCAAAGTATTCTTTTTGTTCATATCCGAATATATTAGCCATTAAATTTGTTGGAAATTTTTTTATTTTTAGATTATAATCTTTTACTGCTTCATTATAATCCCTTCTTGCTGTAGCAATACGATTTTCAGTTCCTGCCAATTCATCAGAAAGTTGTATGAAATTTTGTGATGATTTTAAATCTGGATAATTTTCAACAACTACCATCAATCTATTTAATGCACTTGTTAATTCTCCATCTGCCTCTGCTTTTTCAGAAATAGTAGCTGCTCCTGCAAGTTTTGCTCTTGCTTCTGTTACCGAATCTATAACTTGTTGTTCTTGACTTGCGTATCCTTTAACTGTATTTACTAAGTTTGGTATTAAATCTGCCCTTCTTTGCAATTGTGTGTCAATTGTAGAAAATTTATTATCTACTTCCTCTGCCTTTGCAATAATTCCATTATAACTTGATGCGAACATAATAATTACAATAAGCACTATGGCAACTATAATCAAAGCAATAATACCTGATTTTTTCATAATATCACTCCTTTTTCATTTTATACAGATTCTCCTGTTTGTTCTTCTTGTTTTTCTGTGTTTATTTTTGTGTTTCTGTAGTTTTTCATTCCTGTTCCTGCTGGAATTAATTTTCCTATAATAACGTTTTCTTTTAATCCTATTAGTGAATCTACTTTTCCTTTTATTGCTGCTTCTGTAAGTACTCTTGTTGTTTCTTGGAATGATGCTGCAGATAAGAAGCTTTCTGTTGCAAGTGATGCTTTTGTTATTCCTAATAATGCTCTTCTTCCTTTTGCTGGGCTCTTTCCTTCTGCTATCATTTTTTCATTTTCTTCGTTGAATTCATTAATGTCTACTAATGAACCTGTAAACATTCCTGTGTCTCCGCTGTCTTCTATTTTTACTTTTTTAAGCATTTGTCTTCCTATTACTTCAATGTGCTTGTCGTTGATGTCAACACCTTGATTTCTATATACTTTTTGTACTTCAGCTATTAAGTATTCATATACTCCTTCAGGTCCTTTTATAGCAAGTATTTCATTTGGATTTATTGATCCTTCTGTAATTGGATCTCCTGCTTTTATTTCGTCTCCTTCTTTTACTTTTAATTTTGATCCGAAACTAATTGCATAAGTTTTTGAGTTGTCTTTGCTAGTTATTGTTACTTCTTTTCTCTTTTTAACTTCTTGTATTTTAACTGTTCCGTCTATTTCAGAAATTACTGCAAGTCCCTTTGGTTTTCTTGCTTCGAATAGCTCTTCAACCCTAGGTAAACCTTGTGTGATATCTCCTCCTGCTACACCACCTGTATGGAATGTTCTCATTGTAAGCTGTGTACCAGGTTCACCAATTGATTGTGCTGCAATTATACCAACTGCTTCTCCGATATTAACTTCTTTTCTTGTTGCAAGACCCATACCATAACATTTGCTACATACACCATGTTTTGTTTTGCATCCTAATACTGAACGTACTTCTACTTTTTTTATTCCTGCTGATACTATTTTATCAGCTATGTCTGGTGTAATTAACGTATTTGTATCTACTAGTAACTCGTTAGTTTTTGGATCATATAAATCGTTTAGGACATATCTACCTACTAATCTTTCGTCTAATTTTTCAATTATTTGATTTCCATCTTTTATATCTTCTATTTCTATTCCTTCTGTTGTTTTGCAGTCTTCTTCTCTTACAATGATGTCTTGAGAAACATCAACTAATCTTCTTGTTAAGTATCCAGAGTCTGCTGTTCTTAAAGCTGTATCTGCTAAACCTTTTCTTGCACCGTGTGAAGAAATGAAGTATTCTAGAGCGTCTAATCCTTCTCTGAAGCATGATTTAATTGGTATTTCTACTGTTTTACCAGATGTATTTGCCATAAGTCCACGCATACCAGCAATTTGACGTAATTGGTTCATGTTACCTCTTGCTCCAGACTGTGCCATCATGTATATAGGGTTTAAGTCATCAAAGTTGTCTTTCATTGCGTCTGTAACGTCATTTGTTGCTTTTTCCCATACTTTGATTATTGATGAATATCTTTCATCTTCTGTTATTAAACCTCTTTTATATTGTTTTCCTATTTCTTCTACTTGTTTTTCGCTATCTGCTAAGATTTTCTTTTTAGCTTCTGGTACTGCAACATCGTGAACAGATACTGTTATTGCACCTTTTGTAGAATATTTAAATCCTAGAGCTTTAATATAGTCTAATAATTCTGCTGATCTGTTTAGTCCATGTTTGTCTATACATTTTGCAATTATTGTTCCTAAGTTCTTTTTCATAACTGGGAAGTCTATTTCTAGGTCGAATTCTTTTTCAGGATCGTTTCTGTCTACAAATCCTAAGTCTTGTGGAATTTCTTCATTATATATAAGTCTTCCAACTGTTGTTTGTATTGTTTTTGTTTTCTTTTCTCCATTTATTTCTTTTGTTAGTCTTACTTTTACTTTTGCATGAAGACCAACATCACCATTTTGGTAAGCAAGCAATGCTTCGTCTACGTCTTTAAAGTACATTCCTTCGCCTTTTTCACCATCTATTTGCATTGTTAAGTAGTAACTTCCAAGTATCATATCTTGTGTTGGTACTGTAACTGGTTTACCATCTTGTGGTTTTAAAAGGTTGTTTACAGATAACATTAAGTATCTTGCTTCTGCTTGTGCTTCTGGTGATAATGGAACGTGAACTGCCATTTGGTCTCCATCGAAGTCAGCGTTGAAGGCTGTACATACTAATGGGTGAAGTTTTATTGCTCTTCCTTCTACTAAAACTGGCTCAAATGCTTGAATACCTAATCTGTGAAGTGTTGGAGCACGGTTTAGCATTACTGGGTGGTCTTTAATAACTTCTTCTAATATATCCCATACTTCTGGTCTTAATCTTTCTACCATTCTTTTTGCATTTTTTATATTGTGTGCAAGGCCTCTTCCAACTAATTCTTTCATTACAAATGGTTTAAATAATTCTATTGCCATTTCTTTTGGAAGTCCACATTGATAAATTTTTAGTTCTGGTCCAACTACTATAACTGAACGTCCTGAATAGTCAACACGTTTTCCAAGTAGGTTTTGACGGAAACGTCCTTGTTTTCCTTTTAGCATATCTGATAATGATTTTAATGGTCTATTTCCAGCTCCTGTAACTGGTCTTCCACGTCTTCCATTGTCTATTAGGGCATCTACAGATTCTTGAAGCATTCTTTTTTCGTTTCTTACAATTATTTCTGGTGCGCCTAATTCTAATAATCTTTTTAATCTGTTATTTCTGTTTATAACTCTTCTATATAAATCGTTTAAATCAGATGTTGCAAATCTTCCACCATCTAATTGTACCATTGGTCTTATTTCTGGTGGTATTACTGGAATAACACTCATTATCATCCATTCTGGTTTGTTTCCAGATAATCTAAAGCTTTCAACTGTGTCTAATCTTTTTATAAGTTTTGCTTTCTTTTGCTCACTTGCTTTTTCTAATTCTTTTTTTAGTTTAGTTGATAATTTGTCTAAATCAATCTCTTGTAATAAGGTTCTTATTGCTTCTGCACCCATTTTTGCTACAAAAGATCCTTTTCCGTATTTTTCTTCTGCTTCTCTGTATTCTTTTTCTGTTAATACTTGGCATTTTGTAAGGTCTGTTGTACCTTTGTCAAGTACTATATATGATGCAAAGTATATAACTTTTTCTAAGCTTCTTGGTGAAATATCTAACATTAGCGCTACTCTACTTGGTATTCCTTTAAAGTACCAAATATGTGCAACTGGTGCAGCAAGTTCAATGTGTCCCATTCTTTCACGTCTTACTTTTGATTTTGTTACTTCAACTCCGGCATCTATCGCATATTATTCCTTTATATCTTACCCTTTTATATTTACCACAATGACATTCCCAGTCTTTTGTAGGTCCAAATATTTTTTCACAGAATAAACCATCTTTTTCTGGTTTTAGAGTTCTGTAATTGATAGTCTCTGGTTTTTTTACTTCTCCTTTTGACCATTCTCTTATTTTTTCATCAGATGCTAACCCTACTTTTAGTTTATTGAATATCTCTAATTCATCCTTTTCTTTGTTTTCCATTAAGGCTCTTTCCCCCTTTAAAATTCGAAGAATTTTGTACTCTTCATTATTCATCAATTATATCTTCATCATTCATAATATTATCTGTTCCAAGCTCGTTGTCAAAGATTTCATTTTCGTCTATTGATATGTCTTCATCCTCTATTGAATCTTCTTCATCGAAATCTTCTTCTATAAAGTCTCCATTCATTTCTTCGTCATCTACTACTGCATCTTCATCAGGCATAACTTTATTTAATTCGTCTAGATTTAGGTCTATTCCTTCATCAATATTTTCTTTTAGCTCTAATTCTTCGTCATCTTCAGAATATAAGCGTACATCTAGTCCTAAACTTTGTAGTTCTTTTACTAATACTTTAAAGCTTTCTGGAACTCCTGGCTCTGGAACGTTTTCGCCTTTAACAATTGCTTCATAAGTTTTTACTCTTCCTACAACGTCATCAGATTTTATTGTTAAGATTTCTTGAAGTGTGTATGCTGCACCATAAGCTTCTAGTGCCCAAACTTCCATTTCTCCAAACCTTTGTCCACCAAATTGTGCTTTACCTCCAAGAGGTTGTTGTGTTACTAATGAGTATGGTCCAGTTGAACGAGCATGTATTTTGTCATCAACTAAGTGGTGAAGTTTAAGCATATACATTACACCAACTGTAATTGGCTTATCGAAAGGCTCTCCTGTTCTACCATCATATAGTATTGTTTTTCCATCTTCTGATAATCCTGATTCTTTTAATAATTCAACTATATCTTCTTCCGTTGCACCGTCAAATACAGGGGTTGCAACTTTCATTCCTAATAATCTTGCGGCAGCTCCTAAATGAACCTCTAAAACTTGACCAAGGTTCATACGAGAAGGTACACCAAGTGGGTTTAGAACAACATCAACTGGTGTTCCGTCTGGCATAAATGGCATGTCTTCTACTGGAAGAATTCTTGAGATAACACCTTTGTTACCATGACGTCCTGCCATTTTATCTCCAACTGATATTTTTCTTTTTTGAGCGATATATACTCTAATTACTTCATTAACTCCAGGTCCAAGTTCATCTGAATTGTCTCTATTATATACTTTTACATCTACTATTGTTCCTGCTTCTCCATGTGGTACTCTAAGTGATGTATCTCTTACTTCTCTTGCTTTTTCTCCAAATATTGCACGAAGTAGTCTTTCTTCTGCTGATAGTTCTGTTTCTCCTTTTGGAGTAACTTTTCCTACTAATATGTCTCCTGGTCTTACTTCTGCACCTATTCTTATAATTCCATTTTCATTTAAGTCTTTTAGGCTTTCTTCACCTACATTTGGAATGTCTCTTGTAATTTCTTCTGCTCCAAGTTTTGTGTCTCTACATTCGCAGTCATATTCTTCTATATGTATAGATGTGTAAACATCTTCTTTAACTAATCTTTCACTAAGCAAAATTGCGTCCTCGTAGTTGTATCCTTCCCATGTTGTAAATGCTATAAGTACGTTTTTACCAAGTGCCATCTCACCATTTTGTGTAGAAGGTCCATCTGCTATAACATCATTTGCTTTTACTTTCTCTCCTTTTACAACTATTGGGTGTTGATTTATACATGTACCACCATTTGTTCTTTTGAACTTACGTAGTCTATATGTATCTTTTTCACCTGATTTTGTTTTTATTATGATTTCGTCACCAGTAACTCTTTCAACTACACCATCATTTTTTGCAAGTACCATAATTCCAGAATCTTTTGCTGCTCTGTATTCTATACCTGTTCCAACTATTGGAGAATCTGTAATCATTAGAGGAACTGCTTGACGTTGCATATTTGCACCCATTAATGCACGGTTTGCATCATCATGCTCTAAGAATGGTATCATTGCAGCACCTACAGATACTAATTGTTTTGGTGATACATCAATATAGTCTACTTTATCTGCTTCGACTTCTGTAACTTCGTCTAGGTATCTTACCCTTATCATTTTGTTTTTGAATTTTCCTTCTTTTGTCATAGGCTCTGTTGCTTGTGCAATGATGTAATCGTCTTCTTCATCAGCTGTCATATATGTAACTTCATCTGTTACTTTATGTGTTTTTGGATCTATTTTTCTATATGGTGTTTCTACAAATCCATATTCATTGATTACTGCAAATGTTGAAAGTGCAGATATAAGTCCAATGTTTGGTCCTTCTGGAGATTCTATTGGGCAAAGTCTTCCGTAGTGTGTATAGTGAACGTCACGTACTTCGAATCCTGCTCTTTCTCTTGAAAGTCCTCCTGGTCCTAGTGCTGAAATTCTTCTTTTATGTGTTAATTCTGATAATGGGTTTGTTTGGTCCATAAATTGTGATAATTGTGAACTTCCAAAGAATTCTCTTATTGATGATGTTATTGGTTTTGTGTTTATTAATGTTTGTGGTGTTATAACGTCTAAGTCTTGTATTGTCATTCTTTCACGAACAACTCTTTCAAGTCTTGTAAGACCAATTCTAAATTGATTTTGTAATAACTCTCCAACACATCTTATACGTCTATTTCCTAAGTGGTCTATGTCATCAATTTTTCCTAATCCATATTGTAAATTTAATAAATAATTTATTGATGATATCATGTCTTCTGTAACAATATGTTTTGGAACAAGTTCTTCCATTCGTTCTTCAATTACTTTTTTCAAGTCTTTTTTATCAGTATTTTCTAATATATTTTTTAATATTTCGTAGTTTACAAGCTCTTTAACTTTAATTTCTAATTTTTCTGTATCAACATAAGCCTTTATATCTACTGTTCCATTTCCTATTACTCTAACTTTTTTGTCTTCTACTTTTACATCAACAATATTTATTCCTGAATCTTGTATTTGTTTTGCTACTTCTTTAGATATAACTGTGTCTTTTTCTACTAATATTTCTCCTGTTTCGTTGTTTAGTATATCGCTATATGCTACTTGACCAGCTATTCTTGATGCTAAGTTTAATTTTTTATTAAATTTATATCTTCCTACTTTTGCTAAATCATATCTTCTTGGGTCAAAGAATAGGTTGTTAAATAAATTTCTCGCTGCGTCTACTGTTGGAAGTTCTCCTGGTCTTAATTTTTTATAAATTTCAACAATTGCTTCTTCGCTTGTTTTTACTGTATCTTTTGCTATTGTTGCTAAGATTTTTTCGTCTTCTCCAAATACTTCTATTATTTGGTCATCTGAAACAAGTCCTATTGCTCTTAAAAGAACTGTTACAGGTAATTTTCTTGTTCTATCAATTCTTACATAGAATATGTCGTTACTATCTGTTTCATATTCTAGCCATGCACCTCTTATTGGCATAACTGTAGATTTGTATAGTTTCTTTCCTGTTTTGTCATAGTCTGATTCATAGTAACATCCTGGTGAACGTACAAGTTGGCTTACTACAACTCTTTCGGCTCCATTAATTACAAATGTGCCACTATCTGTCATTAGTGGAAAATCTCCTAAGTAAATTTCTTGTTCTTTTATTTCTCCAGTTTCACGATTAATAAGCCTTACTTTTACATGTAATCTTGTAGAGTAAGTTGCGTCTCTTTCTTTTGCTTCTTCCAAAGAATATTTAGTTTTTTCTTCCATATAATAATCGAAAAATTCAAGAACTAAATTTCCAGAATAGTCAATGATTGGTGAAATATCTTTTAATACTTCTCCAAGTCCTTCCTTAACAAACCAATCGTAAGAATCTTTTTGAACTTCAATTAAGTTTGGGATATCAATAAAATCTCCGATTCTTGCAAATGTTTTTCTCGTCGCTTTTTCAGAATTTAAGTCTTTTAACAAATAAATCAACTCCCTTTATTTTAATGAATAGTGAATAATGAATGACGAATAATTTTTCATTATTAACTAATTTTAATTGAGCAGATATATTTATTTATTAAATAAGGTCCCTCTTAAATACTAATGTATTATACTCCTCAAAACCGTACTGCCCTAAATTAATTTTGATTTATATAACCTTAGTAAGTATTTAATTCCTCCTTACCTAACTTTTAAAAACAATACAAAAAAGTGTAGGAAAAGTAACTTTATTCTTACTTCTTTGGATACCGTCAAACTATTGTACCCCTACACTTTTATTCTATTATCAGTTTAAATTTTTAATTTTTTTATTTTAACCACCCTTAGTATTTTAAGTGTTACACACTTTACTTGCAAAATATGTGCTTTATTATAATATCATAAATAAATGTGGCTTGTCAACAATTTTTTAAAATATCATCTATTTTTTTAAGAAAATTTCCAATAATAGGTTCATTTATTATCTCATATTGTTTATGTATATAATCATCATTTTGAAAATCAATTTGCCATTCTCCGATAGCATAACAAGTAGTCATTTGTGGACTACTTGATAATTCTAGAGTAAATAATCTTGGTATTCTTTTAGTTATTACTAACGATAAATATAGAGCTTGATCACATTGAGTTACTGGTTTTGGCATTATAAAATTAAATACTTTCATTTCATTACTTAGAACAGCATATGACACAGCAAAATCATCTGGTTTTATTTCTTTGTCTAAATCTATTATATCTATGTCATCAAAAAATTCTACTTCTTGCTTTGCATCATTCCATAACTTACAGAAATACTCTTTTATGCTATCTGGTCCGTCACTTATTAGCATGTTCATTTTTTCCCATTCTTCAAAAACTAAATTTCTTATTTTTTCATGTGCTACTATATAATGAATACTTGATTTTTCTCCCATTTTTTTCTCCTATTATATATTTGCTTTTTATGGTTATATCATATCACAGTATAATTTTTATTGAATAGGAAAAATCATTTTTGGTAAGTATTAATCTACATAATTAATCTACAGGAAAAAATCCCATTTTTATTTGTAACTCTTTATTTATCGTCTTTTGCACATATAATCCATTTGCTTTGCAATATTCTTGGACAGCCTTTTCGGTTTCTGAACCGAACTTTCCATTTGGCGTGCCTTTAAAAAATCCTAGCGTTTTTAGCTTTTTTTGTATTTCCATAACATCTGAACCATACATGCCCGATTTTAAGTCTCTTAGCCCCTTTCCAAATGCTCCGTATACTCCATCTACTATTGTTACTTTTGTTCCAATTGGTATTATTTTATAAAGTTCTGCAACTTCATCGTTATTCATTCTTATACATCCGTGTGAGCTTGCCCATCCTACTGAATATTTTTCTAAAGTTCCGTGTATGCCAAATTGTCCCCATGGAACGTTAAGCCCCATCCAGCTTCCGCCCGAAGCCTTCGCCCCATTTTGCTTTTGAGATAATTTTCCACGTTCCTATTGGTGATGGAGTTGACCATTTTCCACCTGAGCATTTATATGTTTTTATTAATTCATCATTTTCAAATAAAAATAACTTTGAATCTTCTACATCTACTAAAATTTTATATGTACTACTATTGCTACTTGAAGTTTCAATTGCCTTTTGCGGAATGTATGATTTTATTAAAACCAATGTTAAACCTAAAATAGAAATAATCAATATAGTTATTAAAAATATTTTTAAAATTGTTTTTAAATTATAAACTTTTATCATGGTTAATTATATTAGATTATTACTAATTAATGCCTAAATTCTGGTTATTTTACTTTATGATTTTGTATTAAATTGTGCATATTGAACATTATCATAAATAAATTTAACTATATCTTCTAATACTTTTAAATCATTTTCAATATTTGGAATTTCTATATATGATATAGCGCCTTCTGATGATAATTTACCAAATTCACTTTCAAAAGATAATTTTTCAAATGTGTCCATATGCTCTCTTACATCTACATGATATGAATTTGTATAATAACCTTTATCTGTTATGTCTGTTATTTCTCCAAATCTTTCTTTATCAATTTTTGCAAAGCGATAACATAAGCTTTCTTCTGGTGCGCCGTCTAGACCAAATCCTAATCCAGTTTCTTTTTTCCATCTATCAGTTGCACTTTTCAAATGCTTTATTACTTTAACGGCAAAATCATGTCCTTCAGGAGTTGTATGTGATACTCCTTTTACTAATTTTGTTACTTCATAAAGTCCAATATATCCTAATGAAATTGTAGAATAACCACCTTTTAATAATTTATCTATTTTTTCTTCTGGTTCCATATGGGCTATTGCTCCATATCTCCAATGTATAGGGCTAGTATTACTTAATGTTCCTAGCAATGCATAATGTCTACACATTAAAGCTTCATAGCATAGCTCTAATCTTTCATCTAATAATCTCCAAAATTCTTTATCGTCCCCATCTGCAATTATTCCAATTTGTGGAAGGTTTATGCTTACAACACCTTGATTAAATCTTCCTTCGAATTTATAATCTCCATGTTCGTCTTTCCAAGGCAATAAAAAGCTTGTGTATCCCATTGGACTAAATACATTCCCGTCATAATTTTCGCGCATTTTTTTGGCTGATATATAGGCTGGATATAAGCTCTTTGAAGAACATTTAATTGTAAGTTTTGTTAAATAATCGTATTCTCCGCCTTTTAAGCAATTATGTTCATCTAGTACATATATTAATTTAGGAAATTCTGATGCAATATATATGCCATTTTCGTTTTTTATTCCCTGGCATCTTTGTGTAAGTATTTCTTCTATTAGTTTTGCATTTTCTTTTATATATGGATCATCTTTTTTTAGATTTAAAAACAATGTTACATGTGGTAACTTTCCGTTTGTTGTCATTAGTGTATTTAATTGATATAAAATTGTTTGAACACCTGCAGAGATTTCTTTTTTTAGTCTTTGATTTACTAATTTTTCTATCATTTTTGGAGTTAAATCATCGCTAAATTCTTTTTCTAACTCTTTTTTAAATTTTTCATAGCTTTTTCTTATATACTTACCCAAATGGCTTATATCTACTGATTGCCCTCCGTATTGATTTGATGCAACTTCTGCAATTATTTGCGTAGTAGCAATACATGCAACTTGAAAACTTTTTGGAGTTTCTATCATTTTTCCATTAATAACTGTTCCATTATCTAACATATCTCCAAGATTTATTAGACAACAGTTGAAAATTGGTTGCAAAAAATATTCCATATCGTGAAAATGAAGTATTCCTTCTTCATGTGCTTTTGTAATTTTTTCTGGCAATAATATTCTTTTTGTTAAATCTTTTGAAACTTCTCCTGCTATATAATCTCTTTGTGTTGATGCAATTACTGAATTTTTGCTAGTATTTTCTTCTAATAACTTTTTATTCTGATTTTTTATTATTCCTAAAATTGATTCATCTGTAGTATTTTGTTTTCTGACTAATGCTCTTGTGTAACGATAAATCATATATTTTTTTGCAAGTTCGAATTTTTTTCTATCCATCAATTGTTGCTCAATAATATCTTGTATGTCTTCTACTAAAATTCTTTTTTTATCAAGGTCCTCTATATATTTTGTTATTTCTCTAATTTCTGATTTTGGTAGCCTTTCATTTATTTTTACTTCATTATTTGCTTTTTCAATCGCTATTTCTATTTTCTCCCTATTATAATCTACTGCCTTTCCATCTCTTTTTATTACTTTCATACTAGACCCCCTTTTTTTAATGAGCAATGCTAGTCTTGTGTATTTGATATTATTATATACTATTGATAATTTATTTCTGTTGCAATTGCAACTTTTTGTATGAAAAATATTTTTGCGTGCTCTGTAATAGCTGATATGACTCGTTTTGCTTTGTTGACTTTTAACTACTTTATTTGATTTTTTTATTTTAGTATATTATAAT
>CANRGU010000010.1 GCA_947630255.1 uncultured Clostridia bacterium
TTAATAATTGTAATTAATATTACTTCATACATTATTCAGCTTTTAAATTAGATATTTTATTTGCACATTTTTCACAAATTAGTTTTCCTTCATAATCAATAAGTTTTTTTGAATTACCACAAAATATACAGTTAGGTTCATATTTTTTTAGTATTATAGAGTTTCCATCAACGTATATTTCCATAGGATCTTTTTCGGTAATTCCAAATTTGTTTCTTAATTCAATAGGCAATACGACTCTACCTAATTCATCCACTCTTCTAATAATTCCAGTTGATTTCATAATGCGCCCCCCTAAATTTACATTTTTCGACAAAATCAAGTCACCTTAATAATACCATAATTTGAGAAAAAGGTCAATAAGATTTTCCTTTTTCTGTAAATTATTTTATCATATATAATCAATTTTGGGAATACAATAATTTTAGAAAATAAAAATTTTTTCAAAAATAATAAATTTATTTGTCGGGAGATAAAATGTTAAATAAAATTTGGCCCATTTTTATAATAGTTTCCTTTATATATGCAATTTTAAATGGAAGAGTTGCAGAAGTTAATAGTTCAATTTTTGAATCTACTAAATCAGCAGTAGAACTGTCAATTTCTTTACTTGGAACAATGTGTCTTTGGAACGGACTTATGCAAATCGCATCTAAAACAAAAATAGTAAAGCATCTGAGCAAATTATTAGATCCAATTATAAAAAAATTGTTTCCAGATATAAAAAGGGAAGAAAAGGTTCATGATGAAATAACAATGAATATAATAGCAAATATAATGGGACTTGGAAATGCTGCAACACCGTTAGGGTTAAAAGCTATGAAATCTATGCAGGAAAAAAATAAAGATAAAAGTAGATTATCAAATTCCATGGCAATGTTTATTGTGTTAAATACCGCATCTATACAATTAATACCAACCACTGTAATAGCAATAAGAAGTTCATTAGGTTCTGAAAATCCTACAGCTATGATAGTTCCTGTATGGATAGCAACCTTATGTGCTGCATTGGCAGCAACGATTTCAACAAAACTTTTAATGAAAAGATTTTAGGAGATAATGATGACAGTTATAAATTACTTATCTAATTTGGCAATTCCTTTTACTATTTTATTGATACTTACATATGGGATAATTGAAAAAAATAAGGTTTTTGATACTTTTTTAGATGGAGCTAAAGAAGGAATTGAAATTGTTGTAAAAATATTTCCTACATTAATAGGATTATTTGTTGCGATTGGTGCATTAAGATATTCTGGAATATTAGATTTTATAATAAAATTAATTTATCCTATTGTAAAATTTTTAAATATCCCCACAGAAATAATGCCACTTGCAATTTTAAGACCTATTTCTGGAAGTGCATCTATTGCAATAGGAAGTGATATTATGACTCAATATGGGGTAGATGGTAAGTTAGGTATGATTGCATCTACAATAATGGGGTCAACAGAAACTACTTTATATACTATTGCAGTATATACGAGTGTAGTTGGAGTAAAAAAGACTAGATTTGTCTTGCTTGCAGCTTTAATTGGAGATTTAGTAGGAATGTTGATTTCTGTAATAATTTGGAATTTTTTGTCGTAAAGTTTTTATTGACATTTATTGTAAAAAATAGTATGATAATATCAAATTTAAATTTATTATTAAATTTTTTTCAAGTATATTTTTAATCAAAATTTTAGGAGAAAGAATGATTTTCAAGTTCTTATTATTTTTTCTTACATATTTTACTGTCAGAAAAATAATCGTGAAAAAATTTTCAAAAATGATATTAAAAAAAATAAACAAATAATTTTAACTAATATTAATAATATTTATATTAGTTTATTTAAGTATGGATAAACTCAGAAAGCCTGTTATAATTAGTCTAATGAACTCTTTATTTTTGCTATTAATTTTGCAGGGAAGGTTTAAAAAGAGACTATTAAAATATAACCCATATAGTATATTAATAGTTTTTATCTTCTTTTTTCCCTGCAACCCCCTATATATTTGTTTCATTTAACTATTTATTTCTCAATAAAGGATATCCTGTTCCTTTCTAGGATGTCCTTTTCTTAAATTACATCGAAAAATTTTGTTGGTTTATCCCTTGGAGCAATATCGATAGATAATTTTGAACAATTTAATGTTTCATTTTTTATTGTTTCATAAGCAAGTTCTGGAAAATTATTTTCTTTACTTAAGTGAATTAACAAAGCTTTTTCCAATCCAAAGTTATAAAGATTGGCTAAGGTCTTTCCCGCAGATATATTAGATAAATGCCCATTTTTGCTTGATATTCTCTGTTTTAAAATATATGGATATGAGGAACATTTTAATATTTCTGGGTCATAATTTGCTTCTAATAAAATACAAGAACTATTTTTTAGATGATTTAATAGATCCTCTGAAACATATCCAATGTCTGTTGCAATACTTATTTTTTTATTTGAATTATATAAGTTAAATCCACAAGGATCAGCAGCATCATGTGGTGTGCTAAATGGTAATATTTTAATATCACCAATGCTAAACGTTTCTGAAATATTAAAGATTTTTTTATTATAATCTGGAATTTTACTTGCTATTTGTGAAATTGCATCCCAAGTTTTTTTATTTGCATATACCGGTATATTATATTTATTTGATAAAGTAGCAATACTTTTTGTATGATCTATGTGGTCATGTGTAACAAGTATAGCATCAATATCTTCGGCATTGATTTTTATTTCTTCTAAAGCAGTAACTATTTTTTTTAAAGTTACACCAGCATCAATAAGTAAATTAGTATTATCAGATTTTACCAAAAAACTATTCCCACTGCTTCCGCTATATAAACTACAATATTTAAACATTTTTACTTCCTTTACTCTACTACTCTTTTGATATCGGCGCCAAGGTTTCTAAATTTTTCTTCAATATTTTCATAACCTCTATCAATATGTTCCAAATTGTATATTTCTGTTGTTCCTTCGGCAACGATTCCAGCAATAATTAAAGCGGCGCCTGCGCGTAAATCTGTTGAATATACAGAAGCACCACGAAGTGTTTCTATTCCTTCAAATATTGCAGATTTTCCTTGAGCTGTAATTTGTGCCCCCATTTTATTTAATTCATTCGTATACTGAAATCTAGATTCCCATATACTTTCATTTATTATACTTGTACCAGATGCAAGTGATAAAACAACACCCATTTGAGGTTGTAAATCTGTAGGAAATCCAGGATATGGAAGAGTTTTTATGACTGCCTTTGAAGGCCTTTTATCACACCAAACTCTTAGTTTATCTCCATTCATATCAACATTTCCACCAATTTCTAATATTTTGGCAGTTACACATTCTAAATGTTTGGTAATACAATTTTTTATTATTAAGTCACCCTTTGATGCAACAGCTGCAAGCATAAAAGTACCAGCCTCAATTTGATCTGGAACAACACTATAACTTTGTCCACCTTTTAACGATTTAACACCATTTATTTTTATCATATCTGTTCCAGCACCACGAATATCAGCTCCCATAGTGTTTAAAAAGTTAGCAATATCAACAATATGTGGTTCTTTGGCTGCATTATCTATAATTGTAGTGCCTTCTGCAAGAACACTTGCAAGCATTATATTTATAGTAGCACCAACAGAAACAATATCCAAATATATATTAGTACCAACGAGTTTTTTTGCAGTAGCTCTAACGTTACCACCAGTAATTTCTACTTCGGCACCTAAAGCCTCAAATCCTTTTATATGTTGATCTATAGGTCTAGGACCCAAGTTACAACCTCCTGGAAGTCCAACTTCTATTTCTTTTTTTCTTCCGAGCATCGAACCTATTAAATAATAAGAAGCTCTAAATTTTCTAGTTAAATCTATAGGAGCAATAGTATTTGTAATATTTCTTGTATCAATTTTTATACTATTTTTATCAAGCCATTCTATTTTAGCTCCAAGACCTTCTAGCGTTTGACAAGATAATTTAACATCCATTATATTTGGTAAATTATTTATTATACAAACTCCATCAATTAATAGGGTAGCAGGAAGTATTGCTATAGCAGAATTCTTAGCACCACTTATATTAACTTCCCCTTTTAATGATGTAGGACCATTAATTATTAATTTTTCCATATAATCCCCCTTAAACAGGTAAAATTGTTGTTACGGTTATTATAAAATAATTAGAGTGTATAAATACACTCTATCTTTATAAATATATATCATAAAATTAAGGGATTTACAATGCTTTTTTATTAATATGTTACATTGTTTATAATAGATGCTAATTTTAAGATTGTGCTAATTTAATTCCTATATTTTGAAAAACTTCTATAATTTTAAATTTAAATGTTACATTGTTATTCTTTTCAGATATTATTTTATAATCTTCTTCAGATAAATTTTCTTTTAATACATCTTTGGAATCTTCAGGAACTATTCCACTTGTAACGTCGACAAAACATAAAGGAGGGAACATTACACACCACCAATTTTGTCCTTTTGCTTCGCCTATTTCTACCTTTAAAGCATCATAGAAACCAGAAGGAAAAGATATATCTCCATAAGTTTTTGTAGGAAAAGCAAAATTTCCTATATTTAATTTTACAGAGTAATCAAACCCATTTTCATGAATTGTGTCTTCTGCAATTTTTTGAATATTATCAAGATTATCATTAATTAATGTAATTACATCTTCTTTTGAAATCTCATTATTTGAAATACTATTAATATATTCTAATATTTTATCTCTTACAATATATTTTAAATTTTGATCTTCTTCAGAATCACTATTTGCAATAACATGAAGCCTAAAAACGCTATCTTGTATATCTGATGATACAGCAGAAACATATGAAGATGCACATATAAAAGTGTAAATAAGAGATAATATTATCAATAATATTATATGTTTTAAAGTAAAAAATTTTTTCATCATAAACCTCCTTTAATTTGTAACTCAAAAAAACCAATAAATCACAAATTGTCTATTTAATATTTTATTTGTTTATTAATAGGAAATTTGGAGAAAATTCCTATTAATAAAAGTATTAACCAAAATATAAAAAATATACACACAAGCTTGTCGAATTTGTGTATACGATTAATGTTGACACATAAAAAAATAAATGGTAAAATTTACCAGTAAAAAGTTTTACGGGGGGACGAAAAATGTTAAATAATATAAAAAGAGTATGTGGATTTTATGTAAGTAGCATACATTTGATAACAATGATTTTACCTTATGTAAAAAATCAAATTAATATGAATGCAAAATTCGAAACTATTTTGGAATATAATTTCAAAGAAAATATAGACAATGTTCTCTCTAATTTAATAATAAACGAAGAAGAAAAACAAAAGATTTTAAATATAAATTGGAATAATGATAAAATACAAAAATATTCAAATATTGAAAATAAATTAAATAAATTAGTAAATAAAAATCAAAAAATTAATATATTAATAAGTGGCAGTGAAAAATATATTGAAGAGGCAAACAAATTAATAGAAAAATATTTAAATAAAAATAATAATAAAATAAATGATGTAGAAATAACAATAATTAATTGTTATGAGGTATCAGAATTTGATGATAATATAAGAGAAATATTAGACAATCATGAACTGATTATAAATACTTCTGGAATACATAGAATTGAAAATATATTTGAAGATTATAAAAAAAGAAGAAAAATAAATTAAAAGTAATCTATTATAATCCCTTATTATTAGGTTAAAACTTAATAATAAGGGATTATTTTTAAATATCAACTATTGACGAGAAAAATAAATTGATATAATATAAAAATAAAATAAATAGAAGGGAGATAATATGTTAGAAGAAAAATTTAATAAGGCAAAAACTATATTAGAGCAATATAATCAAACTCATTTATTATCACAATATGAAAAACTCGATAACGAAAAAAAAGAATATTTATTAAATCAAATTATTAATATTGATTTTGATTTAATAAATAATTTGTATGAGCAAACAAAAAAAGAAATAAAATTTGGAACAGATAAAATTGAACCAATATCGTATATAGAAAAAGAAAAATTATCAAAAGAAGAAAAAGAAAAATATTTTAAAATAGGGGCAG
Source organism: uncultured Clostridia bacterium (assembly GCA_947630255.1). Taxonomy (GTDB): domain Bacteria; phylum Bacillota; class Clostridia; order TANB77; family CAG-508; genus CAG-452. The sequence continues at coordinate 6,088 of CANRGU010000010.1, forward strand.
ATGAAATAAAACAAGAAAAATTAGCAGTAGTTACAATGGCAGGAGGACAGGGTACAAGACTTCGGGCATAATGGACCAAAAGGAACTTATATGTTAAATGTAAATCCAAATGCAAAATCGCTATTTGAAATATTATGCGATAATTTAAAAAATGCAAGAGAGAAATATAATGTAACAATTCCATGGTATATAATGACAAGCAGAGAAAATAATAATCAAACTGTAGAATTTTTTGAAAAAAATAATTATTTTAACTATCCAAAGGAAGCAATAAAATTTTTTATTCAAGGAGAACTTCCAATGGTAGATACCGAAGGAAAAATTTTGCTAAATGAAGATGGAACAATTAAAGAAGCCGCAGATGGACATGGTGGAATTTTTGAGGCAATGTTTAAAAATAATGTTGTAGAAGATATGAAGAAAAAGAAAGTAGAATGGATTTTTATAGGGCCAATAGATAATCCACTTGCAAAAATGGTAGACGAAATATTAATAGGTTTAGCAAAAGAAAAACAAGTATTAGAAGCTGGAAAATCATTAGTAAAAGCAAATCCAGAAGAAAAAGTAGGAGTATTCTGCAAAAAGAATGGAAAACCAAGTGTAATAGAATATACAGAAATAACAGATGAAATGGCACATGCTGTAAATGAAAATAATAATTTAATGTATGGTGAATCTCATATAAATTGTAATATGTTTAATATTAAAGGATTAGAAATTATAGGAAATAAAAAGCTTCCTTATCATAGCGCCTTTAAAAAAGCAACATATTTAGATGAAAATGGCAATATTGTAAAATCTGATAAACCTAATGCTTATAAATTTGAGAGTTTTATATTCGATGCATTTAATAAATTAGATGATATGTTAATTTTAAGAGTAAAAAGAGAAGAAGAATTTGCACCTGTAAAAAATAAAGAAGGTGTAGATAGTGCAGAAACAGCAGTAGAATTATATAATAATTTTTACAATAAAATTAAATAAGTTGTTAAACGTTTCTATAAACAACAATTTATAATAAGATGAAAGGAATTAAAAACATGGGATATTTAGAAAAATATAATGAATGGCTAGAAAGTAACGAAATTGATGAAGAGACAAAAAAACTTTTAAAAGAAATAAAAGATAATGATGAAGAAATTAAAGATAGTTTTTATAAAGAATTAGAATTTGGAACAGCTGGTCTTCGTGGAGTTGTAGGTGCAGGAACTAATAGAATGAATAAATATACAGTCGGAAAGGCAACTCAAGGACTTGCAAATTATATTATAAAAAAGAATGGACAAGAAAGAGGAGTTGCAGTTGCATATGATTCAAGAAATATGTCTGAAGAGTTTAGTAAGCTAGCATGTTTAATTTTAAATGCTAATGGAATAAAAACATATCGATTTGAATCTTTAAGACCTACACCAGAACTATCATTTACAGTAAGAAATTTAAAATGTATTTCTGGTATAGTAATTACAGCAAGCCATAATCCGCCAAAATATAATGGATATAAGGTTTATTGGGAAGATGGAGCACAAATATCTTATCCTGTAGATGAAGAAATAACAAGAGAAGTAAAAGCAATAAATAGTTATTCAGAAATAAAGCAAATACCTGAAGAAGAAGCAGTTAAAAAGGGATTATATAATGTTATATGTGAGGAAATTGATAATAAATATATAGAATATTTAAAAAGTCTTTGCTTAAATCCAGAAATTATAAAAAAACATGCAAAAGATATAAAAATTGTTTATACACCACTTCATGGAACAGGAAAAAAATTAGCAAAAAGAATTTTAGATGAGTTAGGATTTACTAATGTGTATTTAGTAAAAGAACAAGCAGAACCAGATGGAAAATTTCCAACAGTAACTTATCCAAATCCAGAAGATCCAGCATCTTTTGAGCTTGCATTAAAGCTTGCAAAAGAAGTAGGAGCAGATATAGTTATTGCAAATGATCCTGATGCAGACAGAATAGGACTTCATGTTAAAGATAATAAAACTGGAGAATATATATTATTTAATGGCAATATGATAGGACTTACAGTGGCAGATTATTTAATAAATCAAAAAAGAGAAAAAGGTTTATTAGATAAAAATTCAGCATTAATAAAAACAATAGTATCTTCTAACATGACAGATAGAATATGTGAAAAAAACAATGTTGCATTATTTGAAGTTTTAACAGGATTCAAAAATATAGCAGCAAAAATAAAAGAATTTGAAAAAAATAATACTTACAAATGTATAATGGGATACGAAGAAAGTTATGGTTGCTTAATAGGAAATGAAGTAAGAGATAAAGACGGAATAGCAGCATTAATGCTACTTGCAGAAGCGGCAACATACTATAAAGAAAAAGGACTAACCTTATGGGATAATATGTTAAAAATGTATGAAACATATGGATATTATAAAGAAAATCAAGTATCTATAGTTTTGGAAGGAGCAGATGGAGCTGAAAAAATAAAACAGATGATGGAAAAAGTAAGAAATAATCCACCAAAACAAATAGGAGAGTACAAAGTAGTAAAATTTAGAGACTATTTAAACGGAACAATAAAAGAAATGGAGACAGGAGAAAGTTATAAAAAAGATTTACCAAAATCAAATGTATTATACTTTGAATTAGAAAATGATTTTTGGTGTTGCATGAGACCATCAGGAACAGAACCTAAAATAAAATTTTATATGGGAGTAAGAGGCAGCAGCTTAGAAGATGCAAATAGACTTGTAGAATCATTAACTGAAGGAATGAAAGAATTAATGAACTAAAACAAAAAAGAGAAAAATAGCCTTAGCTTTTCCACCCATTTATATTGCCTCTTTTTATTGCACCATAAATATTTGCTTTTACATTGGGAATTTCTTTTTGAAATTCCCATATTAATTTTTTTATATCTTCTCTTTTGCTATTTCCATCCATTGGGCAGCATTTAGGCATAACTTTTATATTGTTTTTTTTAACAAATGTTTTAATACTCTTTTCTGGAGCATAAATTAATGGTCTTATTAAAGTTATTTTAGATCTATCCATATAAGATGTAGGCGCGAAAGTATTAATATTTCCACCATATAGTAAATTTAAAAAGAATGTTTCTAGAACGTCATCTTCATTGTGCCCTAATGCAATTTTGTTACATCCTTCTCTAATGGCTGTGCTATTTAATATTCCTCTTCTTAAATTGGCACATAAAGAACAAGGATTTTTTTCTTTTCTAATATCAAATACTATTTCCTTTATATGACTTGGTTCTTCTACATATTGAACTCCAATATCTTCACAAACTTTTTTTAAGAACTCACTGCTAAAAAATTCAAAGCCCGGATTAATGCTAATTGCTATAACTTCAAACTTTTTATCATAAAACCTTTGAAGATTTTTAAGTCCCATTAATAAAGTAATAGAATCCTTCCCACCAGAAAGACCAACAGCTATTTTATCGCCATCATCTATCATATTATAATCATCTACAGCTTTTCTAATATAACTTAAAATTCGTTGCATAAAATACCCTCTTTTTAATTATTTTGGCAAAAAAGGGGACAGACCCCTTTTTTGCCATTAATTATAATATATAATAGAATTCTTGTCAAAGGTGATAAAATAGTGTATAATATGCAATGTATGCACTTATAGCTCAGTAGGATAGAGCGCTCCCCTCCTAAGGGAGAGGCCGCTGGTTCGAATCCAGCTAGGTGCACCATAAGTTTGAACTTAACAATTTCGCAATGAATAATTAAATGTAAAAATTTGGTTTAGGTGAAAAATGGCAGATAAAGAAAAATTTATGAAAGAGGCTTTAAAAGAAGCCAAGAAAGCGTATGAAAAAGAGGAAATACCAGTAGGTGCAGTTATTGTTAAAGATGGAAAAATAATTGCAAAAGCTCATAATTTAAAAGAATCAAAAAAGAGCAGTATATCTCATGCAGAAATATTGGCAATTACAAAAGCTAATAAAAAATTAAAAGCATGGAGACTAGAAAATTGCGAAATGTATATAACGCTAGAACCTTGCATGATGTGCATGGGGGCGATTATAAATGCAAGAATTAAAAAAATATATATAGGAACTTTAGATCCAAAAACAGGTGCATGTGAATCTGTAATAAATATTGACAATTATAAATTTAATCACACAGTTGAAATTGAAACAGGAATACTAAAAGAAGAATGTGAATATATTTTAAAAGATTTTTTTAAAATGTTAAGAAAGAAAAAACGGAGGAAAAAATGAAACAAAATAGTTTCTCTAGAAAAAGAATTATACATATATGTATAATTACATTTATATTAATAATGCTAATAGTAGTTGCTTCAACTCTTATGCTTAGATATAACATTGAAGGAGAAGAAAATTTACCATTTAATTTAAATGAAATAAGTGTTGTAAGCACAGCAGAGTCAAATATTAAGCAAGGTGAAGAAAATAAATGGAATGCAGACATTCTGCAAAAAAATGATATTTTTTTTGTAATAGGAAAAAATGATAATTATAATAAAGAAGTTGTAATAAAAAAAGTAAGATTTGAAAACTTTCAAATAACAAAGCCTAACGAAAATATGAAAATAAATATATATAGACCATCTACATCAGTAAATGCATATAATTATGTAGATGAATATAAAGTTGAAAATTCTTTAGAATATTTAGGTGCACAAAATACAAATACAGAAACACTTCAGATTAATAATCAAGGAGGCATAATAGGATTTAGTATAGTTTCTGACAACTCATGGAAATATGTATTTAGCAAAGATGAAAAATTGCCAAGTGATGGAAGATTGCTTGCAAAAGCTGGTGTAGAGGAAGAAGATATAAGTTTTCAGATTTCGTTTGACCTTATAATAGAAACTGAGTCTGAGCATAAATTTAAATCAAATATAACACTAGATTTACCTACAGGTAATATATTAGAAAAAGGAGTAGGAACTTTTGAAGATAAGCAGCTACAAAATGTTGTATTTAAAAGATTTTAAAAAAGATTAATAATAAAAGACTTGATTATCTGGTAATAAAATTATATAATCAAATAGCAAAAAATAAGTTAACTTTTGTATGGAGAGTAATTCAATAGAAAACTATGAATCTCGTCAGGTCCGGAAGGAAGCAGCGATAAGTAGCCAAATTCTATGTGAATTGCTTTCCATAGAGAAGTTAACTTATAATTTAGGGGGTAAGAAATGTCATACACAGCACTATATAGAAAATTTAGACCATCAACTTTTAGTGAAATGGTTGGACAAGAACATATTACAGATACTTTGCGAAAGCAAGTTATAGCTGGAAGAGTTGGACATGCTTACCTATTTAATGGTGGGAGAGGAACAGGAAAAACCTCTGCTGCAAAGATACTAGCAAGGGCAGTTAATTGCCTAAATCCACATGATGGAGAACCTTGTAACGAGTGTGAAATATGTAAGGCAATACTTTCAGGTTCACTTACAGATGTTGTGGAAATGGATGCTGCGTCAAATAATAGTGTTGAAGATATAAGAAGTATTAGAGATGAAGTAAATTTTCTACCAACCCGTGCAAAATATAGAGTATACATTATAGATGAGGTTCATATGCTATCAACAGGAGCATTTAACGCCTTATTAAAAACGTTAGAAGAGCCCCCAGAGCATGTTAAATTTATACTTGCAACAACAGAACCACAAAAATTACCTGCAACTATTCTTTCAAGATGTCAAAGATTTGATTTTAAAAGAATTTCAAATGAAGATATACAAAAGAGATTAAAAATAATCTGCAAAGAAAGCAATATAGAAATTACAGATGAAGCACTAAAAATTATAGCAGTTCTTTCAGAAGGAGCAATGCGTGATGCAATAAGTATATTAGAAAGATGCACAGGAGAACAAAAAGGGTTAATTGATGAAAACGTTGTGAGGGACTTAGTTGGAATTCCTAGAACCACACAAATACATTCTATTGTAAAGAGCATAATAGAACACAATGTAGATGAATTAATTAAAAATACAAATAATATAATAAATGAGGGAAAAGATATTGACAATTTTTTATGGGAAATAATTAAATACATAAAAGATGTATTAGTATATAAATCAAGTAAAAAATTAGAGATATATAATAACGATGAAAAACAACAAATAAATGAAATAGCAGAAAAAACTTCTAAAGAAAAGTTATTACAATTAATTTATGAATTATCGGAATTAGCAAATAAAATTAAGTGGTCTTCTCAAAAAACAATAATGTTTGAAGCAGGAATGATGAAAGCTACTATGGAAGTTAATTTAGAAAATGAAAATACTAACCATGTAAATGGTAACAATAATATTTCTTTGAGTACTAATAAGGCAGTAGAAAATAAAACAATAGAAAAGGTTAATGAAGCGGTAGAGAATAAGTCTGCGCAAAAAATTGTAAAAGACGAAATTAAAAAAAATAAGGTAGGGTTAACTGGGGGGAACCTTACATATTGGAATAATGTAATTAATAAAATAAAAGAAAATGGCAAAATGGGGATATATGTTAATCTAATAGGAAGTACTGCAAGAGAAGTAAATGATATGACAATAGAAGTGACTATAGCAAATCAAAATTCTTTTGCAAAAAATATTTTAGAAAGTCATGAAAATAAAGCAGAAATAGAAAAAATTGCATCTATTGAAGCTGGAAAAACTATGAATATAAAATTTGTAAGTAGTGAAGATAAAAAAAAAGCTGATTTAAAAAATAATTCTATTGAAAATATGATAAATAATTTAGATATACCAATAAATATTATAGATGAATAAAGGAGGATTTTATAATGTCAAAAAGAGGAGGGTTCCCAGGAATGGGTGGCTTTGGAGGAATGAATATTAATCAATTAATGAAAGAAGCCAAAAAAATGCAGGCAGATTTAGAAAAATCACAGGAAGAATTACAATCAAAGGAATTTGAAGCAACTGCTGGTGGAGGAGCAATAAGCGTAAAAGTTGGTGGCAATAAAGAAATAAAAGAAATAAACATAAGCAAAGATGTTGTTGATCCTGATGATGTAGAAATGTTGCAAGATTTAATTATTACGTGCATTAACGAGGCACTAAGAAAAGTTGACAGTGCACAAAATGCTTCTATGAGTAAATTTAATTTACCGGGGATGATGTAATATGTCTTACTATTCACCATCAATAGAAAAGTTAATAGAAAGTTTTGAAAAATTACCTAGTATTGGACATAAAACAGCAGTTAGACTCGCATTCCATATGTTAGATTTAAGTAAAGAAGAAACTGATGAATTTATAAACTCAATAGTTAATGCGAAAGCTAATTTAAAATACTGTAGTTCATGCTACAATATATCAGATACTGACCCATGTCCAATATGTAGTAGTCCTAAAAGAGATAGTAGCGTAATATGTGTGGTAGAAGATGTAAGAGATATAATGGCAATGGAAAGAACACACGAATTTAAAGGCGTGTATCATGTATTACATGGTACAATATCACCTATGAACGGAATTGGACCAGAGGATATAAAAATAAAAGAATTATTAAATAGAATATCTAGCGGAGATATAAAAGAAATAATAATAGCCACTAATCCTAGAGTAGAAGGAGAAGCAACAGCTATATATTTATCTAAAATAATAAAACCGTTGGGAATAAAGGTAACAAGAATAGCACATGGAATTCCTGTTGGTGGAGATTTAGAATATACAGACGAAATTACACTCAGCAAGGCCCTTGAGGGAAGAAGAGAATTATGATGAGAGAATAGTTAAATTATCACCAATTGCAGAGAAAAAGCCAGATAGAATTGATAATTCTTCCGCAGAAAATTCTTTACTTAGTGCAATTGAAATACTACTGGCTAAAGCAATAAGTTCACATTTTGAAAAATCAGATATACGCATAAAAACACCTCTTATTTAATATATGAGGTGTTTTTTTAATATTTTACAAATTATGATTTACCTAGTAATGTTTCACAAATATCTTTAGTAGAATTTTTTTTCGCTAAAAGTCTAGCATTTACTTTCATAGAATGTAGTTTATATGGATTATTCAATATATCAAATAATTTTTGCTCAATATTATCATGCTTTTTAAGCCATACAGCAACACCTTTATTTTCTAAAAATTCAGCATTTTCTTCTTCTTGACCAGGTATTGGATTAATAACTATTATAGGAAGACCAGATGCTAAACTTTCAGTTGTAGTAAGGCCTCCAGGTTTTGTTATAACTAAATCTGATATACTCATAAGTTCGGGGACTTTATTTGTATATTGCAAAATTTTTACAGAATCGGTAGAATTAGTTTCTAGAACTATCTTATCAAATTGCTTTTTTATTTTTTTGTTTTTACCAGATATTGCAACAACTTGTAAATTATCAAAGGAGTTTATAATGGATTTAAGGATAATAAAAATATTATCTTTACCAAGACCTTGTTCTCCTCCAGCAAAAAATAAAATAATTTTTTTATTTGGTAATAAATTAAATTCTGATAATATTTTTTCTTTATTATAATTTGCTAAAAATCTATTTGATAAAGGAATTCCTGTTACTTTTATTTGGTTTTCTTTTATACCTCTTTTTAATAAATTAGCTTTCATACCATCATGTGCTACAAAAAAATAATCTATATATGCAGGATGCATTAGCCATTGACTATGTGGTGCATAATCTGTAAGAACAGTTGCAATTTTGGAATTTATTTTTTTCTTTTGCTTAAGTACGGCGCACATATGACTGCTAAAAGGATGAGTAGAAATAATTAGATCTGGTTTATAATTTTGTAATAATTTATTTAATTTAAGAGACATAAATTTTTGCGCTTCATCATTTACTTTTGAAAGAGGTCCTTTTTCTGCACCATAATAAACTTTTTTCCACACCCATCTTGCTTTTTTTGCCATTCCTGAATAGGCTTTTGTTGTTATTTTGTTTAATGTTTTATTAATATATTCGATGCAATCAACTAAACAAGTTTCTGTATCTGTATAATTATTGTCTATATATTCTTTTATGTTTCTTGCAGCAGATAAATGTCCACCACCATATGAACCATAAAATATTAGAATTTTTTTCATAAGAAAAACCTCATATCATATAATTATTTTTTTAATTATACCATAAAAATTCGTAAAAAAAGTATAAATTTTCAAAAAGAATATAAACTATAATCAAATTAAATTAAAAAATTAGAAAATGGAGAGAACATGAAAAAGATTTTGTATTTTATTTTAATAATTATTTTTTCTATTTGCTTAATATATTTTTCGGGCAATGTAAGTGATAATAAGGTATTGGCAGCTAGTAGTAATTCTGCATCTGATTTGCAGCTTATGGCAAGGGCTATAAATGGTGAGGCAAGGGGAGAAAGTTATGAAGGACAAGTTGCAGTTGGAGCAGTTATTATGAATAGAGTAAAACATAGCGATTTTCCAAACACAATTGCTGGAGTAATTTATCAGCCGGGGGCATTTACAGCGGTATCTGATGGTCAAATAAATGTGCCAATAGATGAGTCGTCTACTGTAGTAAAAGCAGCAAGAGATGCTTTAAATGGTTGGGACCCAACAGGTGGATGTATTTTTTATTTTAATCCGAATACAGCAACTAGCAGTTGGATATGGTCAAAAACTATTGTTAAAAAAATAGGAAAGCACAATTTTTGTAAATAGAGGAGAAATTTATGAATAAATATTTAGAAACAATGAAAAAAAATTATCTATATGGAATTATGATTTTATTAGTAATAATCAGTATAGTACTTGGATATTTTTTATATAAGGAAAATAAGGAATATACAACAGCAACACATAATCAATATAATTTAGCGTTATATGAATTAATTGATTATGTACAGGATGTAGAAAATTATTTGGCAAAAGCAACAATTACAAGTACACCGGAGCATGGGGCAGAAACACTAAGCAAAGTGTGGAGAGAGGCAAATTTAGCACAAGTTTATCTCTCACAACTCCCAGTATCTAGTACAGAGCTTGCAAACACAGCCAAATTTTTAAATCAAGTTAGCGAATACAGTTACTCACTTTCGAGAAAAAATATATATAATGAAAAATTAACTCAAGAGGATTTAGATAATTTGAAAAAATTACATGATTACAGCGAAGAACTAAAAAATACATTAGACCAATTATCAACTGATATGAATGAAGGTAGAATAAGTTGGGATGAATTAACGAAAAACACTGAGATTGCATTTGCACAGCAAGTTGATAATTTATCTGCAGAAACATTCAAAAATTTAGATGAAAATTTTGGAGAATATGCAGGGTTAATATATGATGGAGCTTTTTCAGAACATATGGAATCAGTTGAGAAAAAAGGACTTACAGGTGACGATATAGACGAAGAAAAGGCAAAGCAGATAGTAAGAGATTTTATTGGGGAAGATAAAATTGTTGAATTAAATTCTAATGGATTAATAGAAAATGGAGATATACAAGTATATGATTTTAGCAGCAGAGTAAAAGATGGAGATGATAATAATCCGCTCACAATATCAATATCAAAAAAGGGTGGACATATTGTAAATATGAATTATAATAGGCAAGTAGATGCAGAAATTATTTCACAAGATGAGGCAAATAATATAGGAAAAGAATTTTTAAAATCTCGTGGTATTGATAATATGAAAGAAACTTATTATTTAAAAGAGTCAGGAATTGTTACAATAAACTATGCTTATGAGCAAGACGGAGTAGTAATTTATCCAGATTTAATTAAGCTAAAAGTAGCGTTAGATGATGGCGAAGTGCTAGGTATGGAAACAAGTGGATATTTAAATAATCATACTGAAAGAGATACTTCAAAAGTAAAAATTTCAAAAGAGCAAGCAAAAGCGGATTTAAATAAAAATTTAGAAATAACAAGTGAAGGATTAGCAATAATTCCTACAGAATGGAAAACAGAAATACTTTGTTATGAATTTAAAGGAAAAATAAATGATACAGATTTTTTAGTTTATATAAATGCTGAAACAGGAAGAGAAGAGAATATTTTAGTAATTATAGATACACCAAATGGAATTTTAACTCAATAATTTAAAAAAGTATTTAAAAAATAAAAAAATAGAAAAAATTGCTAAAATAAAAAAATAAAATTTGCAAATAATAAAATTAGAAAAATGAAACTTCATTTTTCTAAAGGAGGATTTTAAGATGTCAAGAAACAAAGGTTTAATGTCTGAAAATCTAAAAGAGGAAATTGCAAAAGAATTAGGAGTATACGAAAAAGTAAAACAAGAAGGATGGGGAAGTGTATCTTCAAAAGATTGTGGAAGCATGGTTGCAAAAGCAATAGAAATAGCAAACAGAAAAGCATAACGAAAAAAGAGGTTACTATTTATAACTTTGAAAATAATTTAGTTATAAATAGTAACCTTATATTTTAATCATTTTTTTTAAATATAAATAATTTACTAAGAACATAATTGGCTATAACAACAGCTACTTGTGATATTATAGTAAATATAAATACATATAAATCTGAATTTAATTTTAAGAATGTTACAAAGAACCACATAATAAGCATTTCTAATAATAGAGTAGATATTCTGGCAATAATAAAACTAATAAATTCTTTTATTTTATTTTCGTTTTTACTATTAAATACAAAAATTCTATTAGTAACGTATGCAAATATAACTGCAATCATCCAAGATAAAATTATAGATATTTGTAATTGAATAGGATCTTTTGCATCTAACAAAACGAATAATAAGATGTATTTTGATCCCAAACTAACTATTGTAGTTAATACTCCAAAAATTAAGTATAATATTATTTCTTTATATTTTTTATATAATTCTGATAACTTATTAATCATATTTTACCTCACAAGTATTTTTAATATATTAAGTATTTTATCATATTAAAAAAAGAATGTGAATAATTTAAAGAATATTTATTAAATAAGTAGTATAAATCATGAGAAAAATAATATTGACTAATAATTTTTATTATGAAATAATAGAAAAATGATAATTATAAAATTACATAAAGGGGATAAAATGGATATAGATAACATTAAAATATTAAAAAAAGAATTTATTTTTTATGCAATATTAATTATTATTCCTTTGGTGATAGCAATTTTAGCATATTATCCAGCAAATTGTTCAACTGATACGTATACTCAGTGGGACCAAGTTCAAACAGGAGAATATAATAATTGGCATCCTGTTATGGAGACTTTATTTATGCTTAAAATTCCATCATTATTCTATAATAATATAATATCTGCGTGTATTTTTCAGTGTATAATAATATTTTTAATTTTAATGTATTTTTGTTATTTTTGCAGAAAGAATTTTTTGAGTTACAAACAAACTTTGGTAATTTTATTATTAATAGTAATTAATCCTATATTTATAAAATACAGTGTTACACTGTGGAAAGATGTTATTTATTCGTGGTGTATTTTTTTAGGAACACTTTGTTTAATTGATATATCAAATACTGATGGAGAATGGATAAAAAAAATAAATAATAAAATTTTATTTATTTTTGCAAGTTTAGGTATATTATTTTTTAGACATAATGGAATTATACCATTTATTTTAATGAATATCGCATTAATTTTATTTTATAATAAAAAAACGAAGTTTTTTATAATTTCATTTATCGTAATTTTAATATCAAATTTCATTATTACAGGACCGGTTTATAAACTTTGTAATATAGATAATAAAACTGGTGGAAAACCTGAAATGATGGGTGTTATTATGGGACAAATATCATATTATTATGAAAATCAGGCATATTTTAGCGAAGATGAATTAGAATTTTTAGATAAAGTTATACCACTTGAAACAATGGATAAATATTATATACCAGGTTATTTTAATAGTATAAAATGGAACGTTGATAATTATAACGAAAAAGTAAATGAAAATTTTGATGGATTAATAAAATTGTATATTAATAAATCAATTGATAATCCAAAGATGTTTATAAATTCATTTATATGTATGTCGGGCCCTATTTGGAAAATAGAGAGAAATTTAACAGAGGTAAACTACAAATATAGAGAAGATTCAGGAGATGAACAGGGGATAAATAAAGTAAGTAATTTGGTTTATAATGGATTAGTTAATTATAATAATAATATTAATAAATTTTTTAGATGGGTGTTTATAAATATAGGACAAGGATTCTTTTTAATTATATTTGGTATTTTTATTATAATAATAAAAAAAGGAATAAATATAAAAAAATATTTACCATTTATTCTAGCGTTGTCGAATTCTTTAATAATGATGCTTTTAATCACTGGTTATGAATATCGATTTGTTTACTATCAGTCGATAGTTCCGATTCCTTTGTTAATTTATAGTTTTTATAATTATAACAAAGAAAAAATAGAAGAAAAAAATAAAGGAGACCAACTATGAAAAAAAATGTAATTATTATAGGGGCAGGACCTGCGGGATTAACTGCTGGATACAAATTGTTAAAAGAAAGCAAAGATTATAATGTTATTATATTAGAAGAGTCAAATGATATTGGGGGAATTTCAAAAACTGTTAATTATAAAAATAATAGAATGGATATTGGAGGGCATAGATTTTTTTCAAAAGATGAAAATGTGATAAAATTTTGGGAAGAAATAATGCCAACTCAAGCTAAGCCATCATATGATGACAAAAAATTAGGAAGAGAAAAAAAACTGGCAGAAAATGGTCCAGATCCTGAAAAAGAAGAGCGCGTTATGTTGGTAAGGCAAAGAATTTCTAGAATATATTATTTAAAAAAATTTTTTGATTATCCGATAAGTATGAAAATTCAAACATTCAAAAATATGGGAATGGGAAGAACTATTGTAGCAGGTTTTAGTTATTTAAAATCAACTATTATTAAGAAAAAAGAAGATTCATTAGAAAATTTTTATATTAATCGTTTTGGAAAAAAATTATATAATATGTTTTTTGAAAAATATACAGAAAAATTGTGGGGAAGACATCCATCAAAAATATCTGCAGAGTGGGGAGCTCAGCGTGTAAAAGGATTATCAATTGCTATAATTATAAAAGATATGTTTAAAAAAGTATTTCATATAAAAAATAAAAACGTTGAAACATCTTTAATAGAAGAATTTAAATATCCAAAATACGGACCAGGTCAGCTTTGGGAAACTGTAGCTTATGAGTTTGAATCAATGGGAGGTAAAATTTTAAAAAATAATAAAGTAATAAAAATTAATCAAATTGATAAAAAAATTATTTCTGTAATTTGCGAAGAAAATGGAGAGAAAAAAGAAGTTAAAGGAGATATTTTTATATCAAGTATGCCATTAAAAGATTTAGTACTTGGAATGAATGATGTTCCGAACGATATTTGTGATATTGCAAAGGGACTTCCTTATAGAGATTTTATAACGGTTGGATTGTTAATAAAAAAATTAAATTTAAAAAATGAAACAAATATAAAAACAATAGGGAATGTTATACCAGATTGCTGGCTTTACATACAAGAACCAGATGTAAAATTAGGAAGAATACAAATATTTAATAATTGGAGTCCATATATGGTAAATAAGATTGACGACACAGTTTGGATAGGGTTAGAATATTTTTGCGATGAAGGTGATGAATACTGGAATATGGGTGATAAAGAATTTATTGAATTTGCTTCATCAGAACTAGTTAAAATGGGACTTATAAATAAAGACGATATATTAGATTCTCACAGAGAAAAAGTAAAAAAAGCTTATCCTGCATATTTTGATACTTATAATCAAATTGATGATTTAATTGCATTTTTAAATTGTTTTGAAAATCTTTATTGTGTAGGAAGAAATGGACAACATAGATATAATAATATGGATCATTCTATGGTTACATCATTTGAAACAGTTAATAATATAATAAATGGAATTAAAGAAAAAAATAACATTTGGAACGTAAATACAGAAAAAGAATATCATGAAGAAAGTAAAAAATAACAAAAAAGTTCTTTAGCATGAAATTGTTAAAGAACTTTTTTTGTTACCTAATTCATATATTTTTTTATAATTGCATCAACAATTCTAATGCTTGCTTTTCCGTCTCCATAAGGATTTGATGCTTTACTCATTTTTTCATATTCAGATTTATTTGTTAATAATTCTTTTGTTAATTTATATATTGTTTCCTCATCAGT
>CANRGU010000011.1 GCA_947630255.1 uncultured Clostridia bacterium
AATAATTTAGTATCAGGATACTTTGATTTTGCGGAAATACAAGCAATAAGGCATAATCCAATGTATATGGAAGATTACATTAAACAATTAGATACTATACTTTCTTCAACAGGTGAAAAAGTATTAATTGGAGCTGGTACTATAAGTCATGATAAGGCAATAAAAAAGGCTAAAGCAGAATATAAAAAATATCAAGTTAAGACTATCAGTCCTGTAGAAAAAGAATATTTAAATGCTTTGAAGGAAGTAAATAATAAAATTGAAAAAAGAATAAAAAATGAACAGTAACTTAAAAATTAAATAATATAATTTATAGTGTGTATCCAAAAGTTAAAAGGATACACTTTTTTATTAAATAAGAAAAATTATATTAAAACATTTAATGACCAGTTTGTTGCAAAATTTAAAAAATAGATGTAATATAGTAAAAGATGGAGAATGGATTTAACAATTAGAAAGGGTAAGGGATAGAAAACATGGAGTTATACGAAAAAAATGGAAATATATTATATATTTTGAATGTATTAAAAAAATATAGTGATGAAGATCACAAATTATCTATATCAGAACTAAAAGAAAAAATAAATGAAATATATGGTGAAGATATAGACCCGAGAACTATAAGAAGAAATATCAACTTACTTAAAGAAAAATTTGGTTATGATATTAGTACATACAACGATAATAAAATAGGTTATTACATAAGCAATGATCCAGAAACAGATTTCGAACCAGGAGAAATAAGAGCTATTATTGATAATTTTAGTTATGCAAACTACATTGTTCCATCTGTTGCAAGAAATATAATAAAAAAATGCAAGAATATTCAAACAGTATATGAAAATGAAAAAATAAAAGATTATGAGATATATGCAAATGATTCAAAAACTGAAAATACAGAAGTGATAATGAATATAGAAGATATTTCTAACAGTATTTTTAGAAAAAAGAAGATTAAATTTGAGTACTGGAAATATGCGATAACTAATAAATTAGAAAAAACAATTGTAAGTAGTCCAGTAGTATCTCCTTATGCAATTGTCTATAATAAGCAAGAATTTTATTTAATTGGAATAAAAGAAGGACAAACAAATTTTTATAATTACAGGATAGATAGAATAAAAAACATTAAAATTCTTGATGAAGATATTACAATTAAGAAAAAGAAAAGTGAAATAAAAGATTTTGCAGAATCATCTATTGAAATGTTCGGCGGTAAAAAAGAAGAAATAGAAGCAATTTGCCATATTTGGTTATTAGATGCAATTTTCGACACTTTTGGAAGAAATGTAACAATTGAAAAAATACCAAATGATGACGAACATTTTAAATTATTAGTTGACACGAATCCATTAGGATTTAGAATGTGGGCTATGAGAAATATAGATTTAGTAGAGGTAAAAAGGCCAATAGCATTAAGAAATGAAATGATTAAAATTATAGAAAAAGCAAAAGAAAGATATGATACCTAATTTTATTGTAAAGCAGAAAACAGTATAAATTTGACAGAATAATGGTTACATGGTATATTTACAGATATAAAAAATATAAATTAGTACTTTTGGATAAAAGTGAAGAGTACAAAATGCTTCGCATTTTGGAAAGGAGGTGCACTAAAGATGAGTAAAAGAAATATTATCTTTATATGTGTTGCAGTTGCGGTTATTATAGTTGTTGCATTCGCAGTTTATTTTATAGTAAAACCAGTAAATGATTCTAAAAATTCAGATAATGAAAAAATAATAATAGAAAAATATGATGAAGATTTTAATGTTGAAAAAACAGTAGAAATTACAAATAAAAAACAAATAAAACAACTAAAGGATATTTGTGAAAATCCATCACTAGAGCAGGATGATGAAACACCTTATCTTGCAATAAGAAACGATGTTAAAATAGACTTAGGAAATGGAAAATTTTTAATGATACAATTAGGACTTGACAAATATTGTTACTATGAGGATGCAAATACAGATACACAACTTGTAATTAAAATGCCTGAGGGATTATTAGAAAAAGTAAATGATATTTTAGCAAAAAATTAGTGTAGGGAAGGTAAGAGTGAATTTTTAAAAGGAGGCAAATTTTGTGATAGAGCTAGAAGAAAACAAGCATAAAATTTTAGAGTTGAAAGCTAAATTAAAAAATATAGGTGATTCACTTTGACATTGAAAGTATCAAAGTAGAATTAAATGAATTGCAAGAAAAAACACATGTATCTGATTTTTGGGAAAATCCTGAAAAAAGTACAGTTATTTTATCTAAAATAAAAGTAATTCAAAACAAATTAGATAAATATAATAAAATAGAAAAGGAACTTTCTAATATTGAAGATTTAAATGAGTTATTAATTACAGAATATGATGAGGATTTAGCAAAAGAACTTGTTTGCAATACAGTTAATTTAGAAAATGAAATAAATGGGTTAGAAATACAAACACTTTTATCAGGTAAATATGATAGAAACAATGCAATACTTACACTTCATCCAGGAGCAGGTGGAACAGAATCACAAGATTGGGTAGAAATGCTATATAGAATGTACTCTAAATGGGCTAATTCCAATGGATATACAGTCAAAGAGTTAGACTATTTAGAAGGCGATGAGGCAGGAATTAAAAGTGTAACATTTTTGGTTTCTGGAGAAAATGCTTATGGATATCTTAAAGGAGAAATGGGAGTACATAGATTAATTAGAATATCGCCTTTCGATAGTGGTGGAAGGAGGCATACTTCTTTTGCATCTCTCGAAGTATTGCCAGAAATATCTGAGGATATACAATTAGATATAAACATGCAGGATTTGCGAATAGATACATATAGAGCATCAGGAGCAGGTGGCCAACATATAAATAAAACAGATTCAGCAGTAAGAATTACGCATATTCCTACAAACATTGTAGTTTCTTGCCAATCTGAAAGATCACAAATACAGAACAAAGAAACTGCTATGAAAATGCTAAAATCAAAGCTTTTCGAATTAAAAGAAAAAGAGCAAAAGGATAAAATAGAAGACCTAAAAGGTGTTCAAAAAGATATAGCTTGGGGAAGTCAAATACGTTCTTACATATTCTGTCCATATACGTTAGTAAAAGACCATAGAACAAATTTTGAAGTAGGAAATGTAGAGGCAGTAATGAACGGAGATTTAAATGGATTTATGGAAAGCTATTTAAAATTCATAACAAAAAATAAAGAACAAAAATAATTAGAAAGTAATATAATATAGAGTAAAAGTATTATTTTGCTTTTACATAAATAATGTTTAAATTTAGATATTATTTATACTTAATATAGTAAAGTGGGGCAAATATTGATGAGCTTAATTATACAAAAATATGGAGGAACTTCAGTAGCAGATAAAGATAAACTTTTAAATGTATGCAAGCATGCAATTAAAGAATATGAAGCAAATAATAAAGTAGTCATTGTAGTATCAGCACAAGGAAGTACAACAGACAGATTAATTTTAGAAGAACAGGAAATATCAAATAATCCAGATAAAAGAGAGCATGATGTTTTACTCTCAACAGGTGAACAAATTACCATATCTAAACTTGCAATATACTTAAAAGAACTTGGATATGATGCTATATCTTACACAGGTTGGCAAATACCAATTATTACAGATGATATATATGGTAATGCAAATATTATAGATATAAAAACTGATAAAATCTTAAAAGAACTCGAAAAAAACAGAATTGTTATAGTTGCAGGATTTCAAGGAATTACAAAAGCTGGTGATATAACAACACTTGGCAGAGGAGGTTCTGACACAACAGCTGTAGCACTTGCAGCATATTTAAAAGCCGATAAATTATATATTTATACGGATGTGGATGGAGTATATTCAGAAGATCCAAATAAAAATGGAAAAGCGATAAAATATGATACAATTTCATATGATAAAATGATAGAAATGGCTAAAAATGGTGCAAAAGTACTGCACACAAAATGTGTTGAAATGGCTAAAAAATATAATGTTCCAATAATAGTAAAATCTACTTTTGTAGAAAACGATGGAACAATTGTAAAATAAGTTACAAGGCAGGCAAAATAGATCCTGCCTTTTATATTGTATCAATTTATCCGTAAAAATTTCCAAAACTATTGCAAAAAGAAAATGTATAATTTATAATAAACTAAAAATAATACGAAAGGTTGTGTAAAAATGAATAACGGAAGAGGTAATATAGGTTTAATTATTGGAATTATAGTAGTAGTACTTATAATTGCAATAGTAGGAGTAATTTTTTTAGTAAATGGAAATAAGGATTCAAAGGACGGAACAGTTCAAAATATAGCTAATACATCTAGCAATAAGTTAAATAATGAAAACGAAGAAAACAACTCAAATCAAATAGATTTAAGTAATTGGGGAGTGCCAGACAGTATCGTAGTAGAAATTGGAGATACTATTACTAGAGCTTGTATAAAATTTCCAACTTTATCAGGAATTATAAGAGGTACAGGAAAAATAGCTTATCAAACAGATAAAACATTAGTTATTTTAGATGGACAACTAACATCTATTTCGCCAAATGTAAATGAAATAAGTAATGTACTTCCAGCATATTTTGAACAAACTATTAAAATAATGGAAAGATATCGTAGATCAGACTGGAAAGATTTTGCATTTAATGTAGAAACAAAAGAAATGGTAAAAATTAATGATTATGACATGTGTAAATATACAGGAACTCATACATATACATATAATGGAGAACCTGGAAGTATGAAATTTGTA
The DNA here is from genome assembly GCA_947630255.1 of uncultured Clostridia bacterium. Classification (GTDB taxonomy): domain Bacteria; phylum Bacillota; class Clostridia; order TANB77; family CAG-508; genus CAG-452. The sequence continues at coordinate 4,751 of CANRGU010000011.1, forward strand.
GCATATGCTACTCAACTAAAAGAAAATGGTGGATATGTTTACTGGATGGTTATAGATGAAACAGAAGACCAATCTATGACAAATACAATAATGGAACACGCTACAAATATGGCATATACATTTCATGAATAATAATAAAAATATTAAGACGAGTTTTCTCGTCTTTTTTTATTGAATAGGGAAAATCGAAGATTTTTTTATGTATTATTTTGTCGAACGATTTTTATTGCTAAAAAAATAGTAATAATATATAATAAAATTTATAAGAGGGGGATTAAATTGAGAAATATAATTTCATATAGAAAGGAGGAATATAAAATGAATTTAAAAAGTAACACAGCTATGCTAACAAAATCTATAAATAAAAAAATTGAAAAAGATATAAAAATCGCACAAAAAGATAGATTAATTGGAAATATGGGCACTCCAATTGAAGAGGTATTGATTAATATGAAAAAAATTATAGAAGGAGAAAACTTATAATAAATGAAAATACTTATTTCCAATAAGGCAAGAGATGATATATATCTAATTTCTATTTATAAACGTAGATATAGCATTTCAAACAGCCAAAAATTCTTAGAAGATTTTAATTCTGCTATTCAATCTTTATATTTATTTCCTTATATGTATCCTAAAATTTCAAAGAATAATTCATATAGAAAAATTTTATTTAGCAAAAATTATTTAATTATATATTTTATTGATAATAATGTGATTTATATAGATTCAATTGTAAATTGCAGGCAAAATTATATTGAATATTAATGTTGTATTATTAATTTTTTTGTAATATAATGAAGTTGCAAAATGAAAAGAGAAAATTTTATTGTATTTTAAGGAGGTAGTTTTAAAGTGAAAGCATTAATTAGTGTTTCTGACAAGACAGGAATAGTAGAATTTGCAAAAGAACTAGAGAGCATGGGAATTGAAATTATTTCAACAGGAGGTACATACAAAAAATTAAAAGAAGAAGGGGTAAAAGCAATAGAAATTTCTGAACTTACAGGTTTTCCTGAGTGCTTAGATGGAAGGGTAAAAACACTTCACCCAAAAGTACATGCAGGAATTTTAGCAATGAGAAGTAATCCTAATCATATGAAACAATTAAAAGATTTAGATGTAGACACAATAGATTTTGTTGTTGTTAATTTATATCCTTTTAAACAAACAATATTAAAAGAAAATGTAAAAAGGGAAGAAGCAGTTGAAAATATCGATATAGGTGGACCTACAATGCTTAGAAGTGCAGCTAAAAACTATCAAGATGTAACAGTAATTACAGATCCAAATGACTATGAAAAGGTCCTTTCAGAATTGAAAGAAAACGGAAAAGTATCGTTAGATACAAAATTTTATTTAATGAATAAAGTATTCGAACATACAGCAAGCTATGATGCTATGATTTGTAAATATTTAAAAGATGAACGAAAAGACGAAAGCCTTCCACAAGAATTAACTCTAACATATGAAAAAGTTCAAGAAATGAGGTATGGAGAGAATCCTCATCAAATAGGAGCTTTATATAAAGAGATAGGAAAATGCGAAGGATCACTTACAATAGCAGAGCAACTAAACGGAAAAGAATTATCTTTCAACAATATAAATGACACAAATGGCGCTTTAGAATTATTAAAAGAATTTGACGAGCCAACAGTTGTTGCTTGTAAACACGGAAATCCATGCGGAGTAGGTAGTGATGAGAAAAGTATTTATAAAGCATGGCAAAAAGCTTTTAGCGCAGACAAAACATCAATATTTGGTGGAATTGTTGTATCAAACCGTGAAGTAACAGAAGAAATGGCAAACGAAATGAAAGAAATATTCCTAGAAGTAGTTGTTGCACCATCTTATTCAGAAAAGGCATTAGAAATATTAAAAGTAAAGCCTAATTTAAGAATTCTTTTATTACCTAGCATAACTGTAAAACAGCCAAAGGGTTCTTATGATATTAAAAAGATAAATGGAGGTATTATACTTCAAACAATAGATTCAGAACTACTTAATGAATATGAAGTTGTAACTAATAGAAAGCCAACAGATAAAGAACTAGAAGATTTAATGTTTACATGGAAAATAGTTAAATATGTAAAATCAAATGGTATAGCAATTGGAAAAGACAAACAGTCTTTAGGAATTGGACCTGGACAAGTAAATAGAATATGGGCTACAAAGCAGTCAATAGAGCATGCAAACGAATTAGTAGGAGAAGGAGTAACAAAAGGAGCAGTTCTTGCATCAGATGCATTTTTCCCATTTTCAGACTGTGTAGAAGCAGCTCATGATGCAGGAATAACAGCAATAATTCAACCAGGTGGAGCAAAGCAAGATCAAGCTTCAATAGATAAATGTAATGAATACGGAATAGCAATGATATTTACACATATGAGACATTTTAGACATTAATTAAAATCTAATAAAATAGGGCAGAGGACTCGTTTTATTGAAAATTAAAATTCAATAAAATCTGGACTCTGCCTTTTTATTGAATAGGAAAAAACAAATATATTTTGTTCTAAATAAGACAAGACCTGAATATATATATTAAAGTGAAAAGCAAAGAGTGCAAGACTCTTCTATATTTTGAAGGAGGAAAATCTTATGACTATTGAAGAAAGAAAAAGTTTGTCTAATACAGTAATACAAAATTTAGTATTAGAAAATAGAGAAAAGCTTAGTATTTCTGGAGTTTTAGATGTGTTAAGCTTTGACGACCAAGTAGTAATTGTAGAGACAGATTTAGGTTTATTAAACGTAAAAGGTGAAAATTTAAAAATAAATAAATTGAGCATTGATACATCTGAGGTAGTTATAGAAGGGGATGTATCGAGTATGGCTTATTCAGATAAAGAAATAGACAAAAAGGGAGCATCTCTTTTAGGTAAGATATTTAAATAAGGTGATAACTTGGAAAATCAGGTATATTTATTTATAATTTTTATATTAAATGGTTTTTTAATTTCTATTTTATTTGATTTTTTTAGGATACTTAGAAAATCTTTTAAAACAACTGATTTTATTACATATATAGAAGATATCCTTTTTTGGATTATAACAGCATTAATAATTTTATATTCAATTTTTAAATTTACAAATGGACATTTGAGAGGATTTATATTTGTAGGAATAGGCATTGGAGCAATAATATATATGCTTATGTTTAGCAAAATTTTTATAAAAATTAATTTATATATAATTAATTTTATGAAGAATATTGCTAACTATATATTTATAAAACCATTAACAATTTTATTTAATATATTAAAGAAAATAATATTTAAACCAACGACGTTTTTATTTATAAATGTTAAAAAATTTCTGTCAGTTTTTAGAATAAATTTTAAAAGTTTGTTTTTAAAAAAGAAAAAAAATGAATCTAGGAAGGATTTCGTTTAATTTTGTTGAAATATATAGTATGCAATGAAATTATATATTTTAACTTTACTTAAGGAGAGATACAGATGAAAAAACGATTTGAAGCTAAAAAAACAGGTAAAAGATTGTTATTTTTTGCTATTTTTGCTTACATTGTTTATATTTTTATAGGACAACAAAAAACGTTAAATTCATATAAAACAGCTCAGAATTATTATGCAGAACAATTAAATAAACAACTAGCATATCAAGAAACTTTAGAAACAACGAAGGCTAATATAAATTCAAAAAAATATATAGAAGAAATAGCAAGAGAAAAATTGGATATGTATTTACCAAATGAGAGAGTATATATAGATAAAGGAAATTAAAGTTAGGTAAGAAATGTTATGGTCTTACCTAACTAATGTTTATAACTAATTTTTTCGTTTTTATAAAAATTTAATTCTTCATTTTTCCAAAATAAAATTAAAGTATAAATAATAATAGGGGGTATATAAATATGGGGCTTGAAAATCTAAGCTTATCAGATTTAAAAGCAAAAGCTAAAGAAAAGGGGGTAAAGAACTTATCAAAATTGAAAAAGGAAGAGATAATTTCTTTATTAAATAAAAATGAAGCTACAGATGCAAAAAAAGAATCTAATTCTTCAGAAAATGAATATAAACTTACAAGTGAGGGAGATGAATTTGTAGAAGGAATATTAGAAGTACTTCCAGATGGATATGGATTTTTACGAGGTGAAAATTATTTACCAACACCAAAAGATGTATATATTTCACCAGTTCAAATAAAAAGATTTAGATTAGACACAGGAGATAAAGTTAAAGGAATAAAAAGAATTCCAAAAGAAGGAGAAAAATTTCCAGCACTAATATATGTAGGAGAGGTAAATGGAGAACATCCAGAGAAAGCTATGAAAAGACCTCATTTTGATGACTTAACTCCTATTTATCCAAATAAAAAATTAAGTTTGGAAACAACGTCTTCAGAATATACTATGAGGCTTATGGATTTGTTATCTCCAATAGGTAAAGGGCAAAGAGGTATGATTGTTGCTCCACCTAAAGCAGGAAAAACTACAATACTTAAAAAAATTGCAAATAGCATAACTACAAATAATCCAGAAGTTGAATTAATAGTGCTATTAATAGACGAAAGACCAGAAGAAGTAACAGATATGAAAAGATCTATTAAAGGAGATGTAATATATTCAACATTTGATGAAGTACCTGAACATCATGTAAAAGTAGCAGAGATGGTTTTAGAGAGGGCTAAAAGATTAACAGAACAAAATAAAGATGTTGTAATTTTATTAGACAGTATCACAAGACTTGCAAGAGCATATAACCTTGTTATACCAACATCCGGAAGAACTCTTTCAGGAGGTCTAGATCCTAGTGCATTACATAAACCTAAGAGATTCTTTGGCGCAGCAAGAAACACAGAAGATGCAGGAAGCTTAACAATACTTGCAACTGCATTAGTTGATACTGGAAGTAGAATGGATGATGTAATATTTGAAGAATTCAAAGGAACAGGCAATATGGAAGTACATTTAGACAGAAAACTTTCAGAAAAACGTATATTCCCAGCAATTGACATAAATAAATCAGGAACAAGAAAAGAAGAATTACTTCTTTCAAAAGAAGAATTAAATGTAGTATTTACATTAAGAAAAACTATTTCAAACATGTCTGTTCAAGAAATGACAGAACAATTAATAGATCAAATGCTTACAACAAAATCAAATGAAGAATTTTTAGAAAGAATGAAAATATTTTTTAAAAATAATAAATGAGAGGGAGAGGTATATTCAAAAAATATACCTAACTTTTTTAGACACAACATTGCACAAAATCAAAGTTATTCGGTAAAGTAAATATTAATTATATAGTCATTCAGTGGCTATATTTTTTTATGCCATAAATTATAAAAAAAGGGGTGTATTTCATGATACAGGGAAAACAGGTTTTTACTTATATTGATAGTTCTGCTGGTGTTAATCAAGATGGCGAAAAATATATTGCTATAAATGTTATGACAAAGGGAACAAATAAGAAAAAACTTTCTTTTGTTGCAAAAAGACCAGATGTTATTGATAAAATTTCTCAAATGAAGTTTGTTGATTTTCAAGATATTGTTTTAATACTTGATTTTGAAAGAGTTTTTAATAAAGAGAAAAGAACAAGTTATTGGACGGTGGAATTGATTGGAGTTGGAAGAAATAACACAAATAATTAATATTTTAAATGATATTAATAATAAATTATTTATTATTAGTCATTTTATACAATTTTTATTTTATAGTTTTATAGTATTAATTATTATTTACTTTGGTTATTGGTTTTTTAGTAGATTTTTCTATTAAAAAATTAGTAATATATACAAAAGATGAAGCTTATTAGGCTTTTGAAAATAGTTCCCTTTTAATTTTTTTGGTAAAAAGTTTTTTTAGCTTTGATTTATACTGTGCAATATCAAGTTGGAAACCATTATTTTGTAATTTTATCTTTTTGCCCTTTCAAAAGCCTTTAATAAGAGAAAGGAGTTGTTTATGGAAACTTTAGTTTTACAAGCTGACCTTTTTAGTGGTTTAATTAGTGTTATTCAACAAAATTTAGGTGTTCTATTACCAGTTGGACTTACAATAATGGGTATAATGATAGCAGTTTCATTAATACCAAGAATAATTTATAAATTTTTCTAGGTTTATAAATTTATGCCCAGTTTTGCGACATTTTAATGTCGCAAACTGGGTTTTTTTAGAGATAGAAAATTAGAAAGGAGTTTGGTATTATGAAAATTAATAAAAAATTTATTTTTACTTTTATATTATTTTTATTAATTTTATTGATTTTTAGTTTAAGTAGTAATGCTGTTGATAAATATTATTCTATAACTCATAATGAAAAAACTATTCAATTTAATGATTTCAGTGATTTAATTGAACGTAAGTATCAATGTATATTTATTAATGCGTCTGGTACATATTTGTATTTATTTGATAGTAATGTTCCTATTCATTATACTGGAGAGTCTCTTCATTCTGATTCAAACAATAAGACTCGTGTATATAGAATAGATTTAAATAGTGGTAGTAGGGAATGGTCTGATTGGGGTACAGTTGGTGGCCTTAATTTTGGTGCAAATATTCCCGAGATTTTTTATTCTAATCACGATATTATTAACGATACTAATCAAACTGTTTTTTTTCCAATAACTCCTCTACCTTCTGCGACGGAGCCTTTGCAGGGGATAATAGTGGTGGAGGAGTTACCCCAAATCCTGGTGGGGATTCTGATGAAGATAATCCCGGTTGGCTTGGTAATATTGGGAATTGGTTTAGTAATTTATTTAACAAGACGAGTGAAATATTTCAGTCGATAGTTGATGGTTTTTCTAATTTAATAAATAATATTACATCATTTTTTCAAGAATTATTTAGTAAATTAAGTGAGTGGTTTACTAATTTAGGAAATAGTATAGGAAATTGGTTTAATCAATTATTTATTAATTTAAAGAATTGGTTTTCTGATGTTGGTAGTTGGTTTAGTGAATTAGGAAATAGTATAGGTAATTGGTTTAGTGATTTAGGAAGTAATTTAGGTAATTGGTTTGGTAATTTGTTTAGTAATATTCAGGCTTTACCGGGTACAATAGTGGATTTGTTAAAAAGTGCTTTGCAATGGCTTTTTGTACCAGAAGAAAATTATTTTACTAATAAAATCAATGAATTTAAAACGGCATTAAATGAAAAAATACCTTTTGAGCAGTATTTGGATAGTTTAAAAGAAATTGAACAAGTTTCTGATGTTACTGGCGATACTGATGATATTACTCTTGGTATTGATTTAAATAATTATTCTGTTTTAGATAAAGTAAATGTTAGTATGAATAAGTTTATAGATTTTTCAATATTTTCTAAATTTAAATCGACTTGGTATAGTTGGATAAGGGTAGTAATGTATATTGGTTTAGTTATTTATAATATTAATCAGTCTATCAAATTTTTTAACGGTTTTGGTATTACTGAAGGTTCAATTCGTGATGTTCAAAATAATATTAGTTCTAAAGGAAGTGGTAAAAAATGATATTAGTTGGTTTGTGTACTCCTCTTTTTTTACTTGTTACGAGTATAATTGCAATTCTTCCTAATAGTGCATTTGAAAGTGGTACGGTTACTGGTTTTGTTTCGATGTTTGCTACTGCATTTCAATTTTTTCCAGCTGATGTATGGATTTTATGTCTAGGTTCTATTACGTTTTGGATATCAATTCATGCAATATTTGGGATAATTAATTTTGTTTTAAAATTAATTCCTATTATAAATGTTGGTAGATAGGAGATGTTGAAGGGAGATATTATGCGTAAAAAAAATGTAGTTTTTAATAAATATTATAGAAATTTAAGAAATAATGTATTTGATCAATTAGAATTTAATGAATTTATGGAAGTATATTCTAAATTTAAAAAGTTAGATTTTCAATATAAATTATTAAAGATATGTCATAGAGTAGAATTATATAATATACCTGTTATTGAAATACCAATATTTCGTTTTTTAAGTAAATTTTTAGATTTCTTACGTTGGAAATTTTATGATCTTTTAATGCTTATTATAAATGGTCGTAAATTTGATCTATATGGTCTTACTGTATTTTGTGGTCGTCAAGGTGGAGGAAAAACAATAAGTATGGTTGAATATTTAGACAGAATGAAAGAAATGTATCCAGAATGTAAAATTGTTACTAATTTTAATTATATAAAACAAGATTTGCCTTTCGTTGATTGGCGACAATTTACAGAAGTTAGAAACGGTCAAGATGGAGTAATATTTGCAATAGATGAGTTACAAAATGAGTATAATTCTAATAATTGGCAAGATTTTCCCGAGGAATTGCTTTCTACTGTTACAATGCAGAGAAAACAAAGGATTAAAATTGTTGCTACAAGTCAAGTATTTACAAGAGTTGTAAAACAATTAAGGGAGCAATGTTATGAAGTTGTCGAGTGTAAAACAATATTACGGTCGTTGGACAAGACAAAAGTGTTATGATGCTGATGATTATAATGCTATTGTAGATAATTTAACACCAGAAAGAAAATTTAAAACTCGTAAAAAATGGAAATATAGTTTTATTCAAAGTAATAATATAAGAGATTTATTTGATAGTTATGCAGTTGTAGAAAGTATAAAAAATAAAGAATATATAAAAAGAAATGAAAGGGGTATAAGTTAATATGTTTAGTGATCAAGAATTAATATTAATAAAAAATTGTTTGTTGACAACAAAAGAAACTTTTAAATTATTACCATTTAAAAAAGAAAATATAAAAAATAAAGTTAAAGAAATAGATGATTTATTAGAAAAAATAGATTTTGAATTATCATTTTAATTAAAAAAAACGGAGGGTTCTTAGTAACACCCTCCGACAGTCTCATTTTTGAGACTATTTGATTTTATGAGGTGGTTTTTATTCTTAAATTTGTTTTATTATTTATATTATTAATTTTTTTACTTTTACCATATTATCTTTATTTAAAAAATAAAAAGGATAAAAATAAAAATTAATTGTTGCGAGGTTTTGTTATGATAGATACAATAAAAATATATACTATGATTAATAGATTTACTTACGATAAAATACGTAATAAAAGTATTGTAAAAACATCATATAGTATGGAATCAGGAGAAATATTTTATAATATTACTAATGACCATTTAAAAGGTTCTTATGATACTAGTTTAAGTGTTAGAGTAGGAGAGGGTAGTAAATATAATTTTGTTTCTATGTATTATTTAGAAATAGAAGGCAGTTATCATAAAATTGTAAAGGGCTATAATTCGCATAATCGGCTTTTATAATTTATATAATATTTCTTTATGTTTAATAGATATAGTTTCTAAAAGTTATAATATTATATTACCCTCTATACGTCATTGGTTTTTACAACGAGTTGATATTGCTATATGTTTTGATTTAGAGAATCAGAATAATATAAAAAGGTATTTAGAGAATTTACATAGTTGTAATTATCCACGACGTAATTTAAAAAATTATAGTGATTATGGTGGTACTGGTTTATATATTCCTGGTACTACAACAACACTTAAAATATATAATAAATATCAGGAATTTATTAAACATGATTTAAAAAGATTTAAATGTACTAATAATTTTCATGTAGAGAATTATTTAGATATAATTAAGCGGTTATTTAAGATTTGAGATTGAAATTAAAAAAAAGAAGTTAGAAAATTTGTATAAAAATAAATATGTTAGAATTAGAAATGTTAATTATGATGACCTAAAGAAAGTTTGGAGTGATGAGTTTATGAAGTTATTAAAATTTTATGATAATGAGTTAACAGTTGTAAGAGAAAGGGAAAAAGTAAAGGATAGATTATATACGTTTTATGGAGAAACAAAAGGCAAAAACTTGTATGATTTTTTTTGTTCTTTAATTATTGATGGTGTTTTGGTTGTTAAAAATAATATGTCTAAACCTTCATATTATAGAAAAATTAAATTTTTAAAGGATGTAGGTATAGATTTTAGTCAAAAATTAGATTTTGAGGAAAATAATTTAATAGACTTTAATCCATTTACATTTGAGGAAGTAGTCTAATACAATTGCAAAAGGAAATTGGAATAAAATGCTCATGCTTCTTTGCTTTTTCTTCTTTATGCCGAGAAAACTTTTGTCAATTGTGATGATAATTATATAATGGAGTAGGGAGTATAAGCATAGTAATGCTTATACTCCTTAATTGATTTTTTTAATTTTCTTTTTCTAAATAAGCGTAAAAACACTGTATTAATTTTGGCATTAAATTGCTCATTTTCATCGCTTCATATGTTATACTAATATTTGAGCTTTTTACTTCATATCCTTGCTCAATATATTCTCTTATTTTTTGTTCAAAAATTTCTTTATTTTCTTCTGTTATTATTTTAAAATCTTTCATATTTATCACTCCTTTAATTAATTATATCATCTTTTTATATTTGATATTGTCGAATTTTGTCAATGCTATACCATTGCTTTTTTATGTAAACTATGTTATACTTTTTTATTATACATAGAAGGGAGGGCATTTATTTGGCTTTAAAGGAGTATACTATATTTATAACTTGTAATGGTGGAAAGACTTATAATATACATTTATATGATAATATTTTTGAGGCTAAACATGATTTGTATAGTATGGTAGAATTAGAGAAGAAGAGGAATAGGTTATATTATGTATATAATGATTTTTATGATAATGAATATCCAGCAAGTATGAATTGTAAAATATTTTGTTTAAAAGAAAGAATTGTATCAGAATGGGAAAAATATTCAGATGTTAGTAAAAATATAAATAATATTTATGAATTTCCTAAAAATTTAAAAATTTTTTCTTGACAATTATTATTTTATATGATACTTTTTAGCTAATGAATTACTATATAATATAGGGCATAAGATATTGCTCTTAAATATTTATTTTACATAACATTGCACAAAATCAAAGTTTTGCGCAAATAGAAATAGGACTTTTTTGACATGAGCTCCTATCTCGCTAAATTTAAGCCTTTTACATGTTTTCTTACTCAACAAACTATATGTCTTTTTTATAAAAACCTCTTATATTTGATTCTCACGCGTCAATATTTTAGGTTTTCTAATTATAATTTATTAATTAGTTATATAAAATTTTAAATCATTCTTATAATATTTTTCCTAAAATTGATAAAATCCTTATATTTCAGTATTTTGCCCCAATTTATAGACAACAAGTTATATTACCTTTTTTTAAAAACGCCTTAAAATCGATTCTCGTGCGTCGTTTTTTTGGCCATTTTTCAGTGTTTTTTAAAAATCATTGATTTTGCAACATTTTAGTAAATTTACATTATATCGATAATATTTTTAAATATTGAAATTAAATTTCAAATGATTAACTTTTATGAGTTGAATATAAAAATGTCTTAAAATTGATTTTGAAGCATTATAAAATGAAATTATTTTATAATGTTATAAATAGAAATTTATTTTGTAAATTTCATAAAATATTTATAAAAATTACATTTGAATTTATAAAAATTTTAATTACAACAAATGTTCGGTTCTAAAATTTTATGTTCATATTATAAATTTTAAATTTTTAAAATCTTAATTAAAAATTATAAATTTTATTTTTATGATTTTTTTTAATAAAAAATTTTTTAGAAATATTTTTGTAAGAGATTACACCTTAATTTTGAAATTTTATTAATTTTTATTTAATTTAAGATATCCATTTTTCAAAACTGCCTCTCTCCTACTCCTCTATATTCTTTGTTTGTTAACATTTATATATACTTTTTTATAATATCATATATTTTATCAGAATGAATTATATAACTTCCATGTTTTTCCTTTTTTACTATTTCAAGTGTACTATTTTTTATATTATTTGAAATTAATTTTGTATGTTCTAACTTAACTACATCTTTTTCTCCTGCTAAAACATGAACTGGTATTGTGATTTTTTGCAAATCTTCTATTGGAATATTAGGTTCATCTAGCATCATTTTTATATATTTACTTCTAGTAAAAAAATAAGATATTTTAGTTAAAATGGTATCTAATTTAGTAAAAGCGTCTGGAGTAATATTTGCTCCACTTATTATCAAATTAGATAATAAATTTGGTTCTTTGATGGCTACTAATAATCCTATAATTCCTCCATCACTAAATCCATATAGTATTGGCTTTTCAATATTAAGCTTCTTTATAAATTGTATTATATCATCACGCATTAGATTATATGATATTGTTTTAGAGTTTTCACTTTTTCCATGACATCTACTATCGATAGCATAAACTTGGTAATTATTTTTTAATTTTTCTATTAATTTATCAAATATTTCATGTGACTCTTGATTTCCATGTATTAAGATAATAGGATTTCCTATTCCATATTTTTCGTAATATAACTCTACATTGTTAACCTTAACTTTCATTTATTTCACCTTTTGATCATTATAATATTAAAAGCCTACCATTTTCTGGTAAGCTCCTTACAATTTATTCACTCTCTCATTTGTTAGTCGCTCAAAGAGGCAGCGACTAACAAATTTATTAAAAAAAACTTGCCCGATCAATTACTAATCTTTTAAATATTTTTCCCAATCCATAAAAGCATGTCCAATTCTTACAACAAAAGCTTTATTATTTTTTTCATTAATAATGTAGAATATTATATAATTTCTTACATTAACTTTTCGAATATTTTTATGACCTGTTAATTTTTCATCTAGGATAGGCATACTATCAGCAATATCTTCTATCTTTTTTAGTTCTTGTTTAAACAAAATTTTATATTTATCTGCAATAATATCCCCAGCTAAATCATATCTAAGATATGAAATGATATTTTCTAAATCCTTCTTGGCTGTTTCTGATACTTCTACGTCATATTTTTTCATATTATTCACTCCAAATTTTTATATAGTATCTATTTTTTCAAAAATTTCATTTAAAGAATAAACTTTATTAGATTTTACATCATCAATTCCTTTTTGTAATTTTTCTTTCAAATCTTTTTTACTTTTTATTATTACACTATCTGGAGCTTCTTTATCTATATGTGATAATTTTAAATATTCAATAAAATCGATAACTTGATTAGTAAGTTCTTCTGGTAATGTATCTATTTCATTATACAATTTTTGTTTTTCTATAGACATATTAACTACCTCCAATTTAATTTATACTATATTATTATAACATTTTTTAGTTTTTTAATCTACAAATTTGAAAATGTTTTTAAATAAATTTTAAACGTGGTATTTTTATTTGAATTTTATTAAAAACCCGTCTATTATCAAAGTTTTGCGCAACTCGGCATAGGGATCAAAAAATAAGACCATGTTTCAGGTCCTATCTTTAAAATCTCGCTATTCCTTTAAATAAGCCTATTTTAGCTTATTATTTAGATTATAAAACTTATGAGTTGAATATAAAAATGTCTTAAAATCGATTTTGAATCTTTATAAAATGAAATTATTTTATAAATGTTGCAATACTGCCTCTCTTCTACTCTAGCAATTTTTCGCTATTTTAAATTTTATATTGACTCATATAAATTGTAATTTATCTTTTGGTATGTGCTGTTATAATTGTATAGTTATATGAGTTAATAGTTATTATTATATTTTCAATCTCACAATACCAATTTTTTCCTTGTTTAAATATATTACAATTTTTTTCTAAAACTTTATTTTTACAATATTCTACTACATCATTTGTATCTAATTTTAGATTTTTTTTAATTCTATCAATACCCATTTCAGTAGTATGAATTTTATCAATATTTGATAATAATATTTCTTTATTCATATAATTTAAACCTCTTTACTTTTTTATTGGTAAGCCTTTACAAGTTTCAATAACAATTTCTTTTAATAATTCTTTATTATCTACATCATCAACTAAATACATAGGCTTTGCTGTTTCGTAAGGTGTTTGTTCATTCATATTATACTTTTTATTTGTATCAACTATTTTAACAAGTAATCTATTATCATAAACTCCACCAAATAACACATCATTATAATATAATAAATACTCTCCCATCATTGATTTGCAAGTAATGGTATCTAATAAGTTTAATTGTTCTAATACAAAATCTTTATACTCTTTTGTTGTAGCCATATAATCACACTCCTAAATTGTAATTTGTCGTTAATCTTTTAATCATTTAATGAAAATGTCAATTCTACATTACTACTTCCTAAAATCTCTTTTAATTCATTTTGTGATACATTTTGTACTTTACCTAATTTAGTAAAATTCCAACTGTTAGTATCATAATAAAGTGTTATTTGATTTCCTTGATACAATATTAAATCTCCAGCTTCGGTTGTAATATTTTTATCATTTGTTGGTAAACTAAATCCCAAGTTACCTACTTTTTCGAAATTTCCATAATCGTGTGCATTTATTGTTATATCTCCACTTTTTAATTTTTCTGCAAATGATTTAGCAGATGTATTATCTTCTAATTTTACATTTAATACTCTACCATTTACTTTAATAATTATCTTATCCATATTACTTGCCTCCATATTATTTGATTTTTTTGCATCTTCATCTAAACTACTTGTAGTATTACTATAATTTTCAACTTTAATATTAGTATCTTTATTTTGATTTTCCTTTATATCACTTTTTTTATTTTTCACAATGAAAAATAAAACTACTATACAAGCAATTATAACTATAATTGACATTACAATAATAAAAATATTCCTTTTCATATACATCATTCCTACTATCTTTTTAATTATTTTTTTATCCAAATTACTATTTATCTAACTATTAAGATAATAGGATTTCCTATTTCATATTTTTCGTAATATAACTCTACATTGTTAACCTTAACTTTCATTTATTTCACCTTTTTCCACTTATTTGATAATATTGATGCAGTATATTCATTTTTTTCTATTTCGCAAGCCAATTAGCAATATCATATATTTGTATGCCTTCGTATTGATAATTTTCGTGCCTTGTTCTTGCTATTATAATTTTAGGATAAGCATCTTTTATTTGTAAAAGGGGTCCAGCTTCTCTATTTAATGTATCTTGATAATCTATATTGTCTGCTACTTGAATATAAATCTTTTCATTACGCTTTTGGGCAATAAAATCAATTTCCTTTTTATATAGAGTTCCAACATATAACTCATAACCCCTTCTTAAAAGTTCTATTGCAACAATATTTTCATATGTTCTTCCATAATCCATATTTGAAGTTCCAAGAGTTGCATATTTTATAGAATGATCTGCTAGATA